>NZ_JBSVRG010000009.1:0-180351 GCF_054052045.1 Luteimonas sp. A277 | reverse complement strand
TCGCGCATGCACTGTCAGGCATGCGGTCATAGCTGGCGGTACGGGGCCTAACAATTCGTTCAAGCCGAACTTGCTTCGTTACACCAAAACCATGGCAGAAAAAGCTTGCCATGGCTTTGGCTCCACTACGCAAGTCGGCTTAACTCAAGCGTTAGGCGGCTAACAACCAATGACGCAACTTGCAGCTCTTCTTTTCGTTGCTCTCGGCTTGGCGCACTCCGTTCTTGGTGAACGGTACATCCTCGTGCGGCTGTTCCGCCGAGAGGATCTACCCAAGATTTTCGGCAGCACCCAGTTCACCACCAGAACTCTTCGCTTTGCCTGGCACGTTACAACTGTCGCTTGGTTTGGCTTCGCTGCATTGCTTGTGCAGATCGGTCAGGGCCAACTCACATCGTCCAGTGCGGCACAGATCATCGGCTTTACCTCCATCGCGTCCGGCTTTCTGCCGCTCATCATCACGCGTGGCAAGCACTTGTTGTGGCTGGTACTGTTCGTCATTGGCGGCATCTCGCTGTTCTGGGGCGCCGCCTAACAGTTCGTTCAAGCCGAACCTACTTCGCTACACCAACAACATGGCAGGTAAAGCTTGCCATATTGTTGGCTCCGCTACGCAGGTCGGCTTAACTCAGGTGTTAGGCAAATAGGGGACAGTTCCGTGAGCGAGACGAAAGGATTCCTGAGCCAGCTTCTATGGCTTGAGCAGAAAGACGTGACGTTAAAGTTCCTATTCGACCACATCCGGAACTATGGACTAGCTGTAGTCGTATTTATTGGCGGAACTATTTTGTGGCAGGATCAGGCCGCTTCGTACTCATCGATCCCTTGCTTAGACAAAATAACCGGCGGCCTGTTGTGTATCGTGGGTTTTTTGCTCTATGTTCTCAATCTGTGTCACATAATTTGGGCGATGGTTGTGCTCAAGGTTCGGATGCTTCCGTACCTCCTAATCGCCATATTTATCTTCCTATGCGGTGGCGGGTTTGTGTGGTCGCTGCTGCAACGAGGCGGGCTTTTCGCCTAACAATGCGTTCAAGCCGAAGCCGCTTCGTTCCACCAAGTACATGGCAGATGCAGCTTGCCATGTGCTTGGCTCCACTACGCGTCTCGGCTTAACTTAGGTGTTAGGCCTGTGTTGACATGTAATCGTAACGGAGATGCGCAATGAGTAAGCACTTTGGACTCTCGAACATCTATCTCAAGGTTGGCTTTGCTTTGGTTGCCATCTCGTTGGCCATGCTGGTCGCTGCGTTTGTCGTTCCATCGGCCACAAGATATCTAAGTGGCAGTATTGCTGGCTTCTGCTTCGTCTCAGGCGCTGTTCTCTATGTCATTGGCCGTATTGCGCAGGTCAGGCGCTCTCGTGCACAGGCCTAACAGTTCGTTCAAGCCGAGCGCGCTTCGCTACACCAACAACATGGCGGAACAGCTTGCCATGTTGTTGGCTCCGCTACGCACGTCGGCTTAACTCAAGCGTTAGGCCGCTGTCCAAACCATCTCCCCGGAGGAGTGCTGTGGAAGGTTTTATAGTTTCCGTTGTTGTCATTGCCCTGGCGATCTGGTTTTTGCGCGGGTTCGATAAAGTCGCCGGTCGTGGGCCGAAACAGGTGAAGGATGGAGTTGACCAATCGTCCATGGGATCTACTGATAATCCTAAGCGCGTCGCATGCCCGCACTGTGCGGAACTCATTCTTCCGGCCGCAAAGTTGTGTCCGTTCTGCAGGTCGCAGCTAAGTGACAATGCGGGCCCAGCGGCCTAACCGTTCATTCAAGCCGACCCCGCTTCGCTGCTTCTCTTGAGTTGACAGGTGCTGGTAGGCTTCCGGCCATCAAACATCGCCGCTGTGGGGCGGCTTAACTCAAGGTGTTAGATGCGACAGACACATTTGGGGGAATCTGATGAAAGCACTGGGGAAGTTATTTGACGGGCTGACCGTCGTACTGATGCTGCTCAACATGCTTGGCGGCATTGTTGCTGGCATATGGCTCGCCATACTGGGCGAATGGGGCACAATCTTCCGCGGCCTTGCGGCCCTCATTCTTGGCGGCTTTGTGATTAGTCTCGCAATGATGCCGAGCTTGCTGCTGGCTGCTCCAGCCGCTGCACTTCAGTCAAAAGGCAGTCGCGCCGGATTCTACTTCTTTGGTCTGCTCAGCATGGTTTATACCTACGCCGTTCTGATCGCTTGGTGCATCTTGGTGATGTTGTACTTTGCCAATCGCGCCGACGGAGACTCTGTCATTCCTACAATGCTTTGGGCATATGGCGCTGCAACGGGGCCAATCGCCTATCTGGCTCAGAAGGATCTCCAATCTGGCAATGAGTACGCAGCCATTTCAACGTTCTTCGCTCAAGTTGCGTTCGTTGTATCTGTATTCGTAGCTTTCATTCTTCGGCCGGGGCTTCTGGGAGTAGTCCTTGTTTTTTCGACCATCATGCTCGTTGGCCTCGTTTTGCAGGCAGTGATCGCGCACTCCGTTGACAAAGCTCAAAGATCGTATGGCCGCATCTAACAATTCATTCAAGCCGACGTTGCTCCGCAACGCGGCTTAATTCTGGCGTTAGGTGTCTTAGGGGAGATCATGGATATCTGGGAAGGGAACAAGCTGCTGCTTTTTATTGCATTTGCTGTCCCAGGCTTCATCAGCCTGAAAGCGTACGAAATTCTTTGCCCCTCAAGCAGCAGAAGCAGCTCGGACCGTATTATCGATGCAGTCGCATACAGCTGCATCAACTACGCAATTTTGTATTTGCCTATTCGATGGATAGAGGCCTCCGGATCGCTAGAGCGCTGCCTGTTTGGCTACTACATCTTTTACCTATTCGTCTTCGTCCTAGCACCATTTCTATGGGCCTACTTATGGAAGAAGATCAGAGAAAGCGAATTCTTCCAACGACGCGCCCCACATCCCACAGAGAAGCCTTGGGATTACGTCTTCAGCCAGCGCAAGCACTATTGGGTAAAGGCAACCTTGATGGACGGAACCGTTATCGCCGGGCGTTACGGCGAAGAATCCTTTGCTTCAAGCTGTCCGGCAGAAGAGCAAATTTACCTGGAAGAAAGGTGGATTCTTTCCGGCGAGGGCGAGTTTGTTCGAAAAGTTGAGCGCACTGCTGGCACAATAATTCTCGCCAAAAATATTAGCCATCTGGAACTGAAGGAGTGAGAGCGTGACTAAAGATCGCAAACCATCGAACGAGGGCTACCGGCCGGAATACGTCGAAAAAGGGTATAGGCCGTCAAAAGCTCCCAGTGAAGACGGTAAAGGCCCCGCCCAAGGTGGCTACCAGCCGGAAAAAGGCAGGGGTGACAATCCTGCAAACAATCCACCTGGTAAAGACTGACACCTAACAATTCGTTCAAGCCGAGCCCGCTTTGCGGCCTCGGCAGAGCCGTCGTGACATTAGTCACTCTGCCGTGGCCGCAAAGCGGTCCGGCTTAACTCGGGCGTTTGGTACCACATGCCAACTCAACAGTTCTCGGATGAGCAGTATCGGCAAAGGTTCTGTGGCGGGGAGTCAATTGATCCACGTTCTGTGCAGGCCGTTGCGCTCGAACATGCGCTGGACATTCGAAAGTTTGAGATCGAGCTCTACTGGAAGCGAGCTAGCTATTTTTGGACTTTCATCGGCGCGGCGCTAGCGGGATATGTTGCGATTCAAGCCTCTGCTTCTCAAGCCAAAGAGCATCTCTCCATACTGCTGTCCTGTCTGGGCTTGACCTTCTCCTTCGCGTGGCTTCTCGCGAATCGGGGGAGTAAATACTGGCAAGAGAACTGGGAAAATCACGTTGACATGCTTGAAGACGCGGTCACGGGACCACTCTATAAGGTGGTTCTATCGCGCAATGACCCGGCCAATAGACCAGAGTTGATTGCGCATCTCTTCACCGGTCCCTCGGCGTTCTCCGTATCCAAGATCAACCAACTCCTGAGTATGTTTGTCACGTCAATATGGATCGTTCTGCTGGTTGGCAGCCTTCCTCCATTCTCGTTTCGAACAAGTGTGAATTGGACATATGCTTTCGAGATCGGCATGGCCGTACTCGCTTGCACACTGATGGTGGTGTACGGAAGGACCTACGACGGTGGCTATTGGCATAAGGGCACCATTCGCACAACGAGCATCAACAATGGCACCTAACAAATCATTCAAGCCGATGCCGCTTCGCAGCACGGCTTAATTCTGGCGTTAGGCCCGTTTACCAACCCTCATGGCAAGTTTGGAACAACAAGACGAGTTCGTAGCCTTTCGCGAGTCTTGTATGTGGCTCCAGAACTGCTTTAACACGTTCCAACACCTCTACAACTCCGACCCAGAGACGGAAGCCGCACTCCGCAGAACAGCGTCGTTGTTCTTCGGAGACTTAAACTCGATCTTGCAGGAGTACTTCTTTCTACAGGCCAGGAAAATCACCGATCCCGCAAGGTCTTATGGCAGGGAAAATCTGTCGGTAAATGACATCAACGCTGGCCTGACCGAAGCCGGTCTCATGACCCCGGAAATATCTGCTCTTTCGGCCAGCATGCTCTCCTATCGGACCCTTATCTCCGACATCTCAAACCGTGTCGTTGCTCATGCTGATAAGGCAACAGCGCTTTGCCCAGGGCTAGTTGGCGCGCACTCTGAGAGCGAGCTGGAGTCCTTCATGTCAAACATTCGTGCTTACACAGATGCAGTTGGCATTGCGCTCGGGATCGGCCCGTTGGACTATAAGACCCAAGCCGGGTCCGGTGACGTCGTTGACCTCATCAGAACACTGAAGCAGGCCTAACAATTTATTCCAGCCAAAGCCGCTTCGCGGCTCGGCTTAATTCAGATGTTAGGCCGCACAACGGACGCGCTATGCACCGGACCCGTGTAGCCAAATGCAAGATTCGCGAACTGCAACGCCTCGCCGTGCTTGACGACACAATAATCAGCTAAAGGATCAACTGCATGTTCACAAGACGCGACTTCTTGATCACATCCGTGGCGACGACCGCACTGATGGCCAGCCCGGTCGGCGCAGCAGCTGCCACGCGCCGCTTTGACGCCGCCGAGCGGCTTCAAGCGCTCGAAGTGGGTTATGCGCGTCTTGGTGTTTGCTTCCTTGACACGGCTACCGGTGAAGTCAGCGGCAACCGCATGGATGAACACTTCGCGATGTGCTCGACGTTCAAGCTAGCGCTCGTCGCCGCCTACTTGCGCGAAGCGGACCGGGGCCGGATGGATCTTGATGAAATCCTGACCTATTCCGAAGCCGATCTTCTGCCTTGGGCGCCCGTGACGCGCGAGAATCTCGCCAAGGGCGGCATGAGCATTTCCGCACTGGCACAGGCGGCCCAGGAACTGAGTGATGGCGTTGCCGCCAACCTTCTTGTCAAACGCTTGGGCGGTCCGGCCGCCGTCACAGCGAAGTTTCGCGAGATGGGCGACACCGTGACCCGGCTTGACCGCTATGAGCCAGATCTGGGTTTGGTGCTTTCGGCTGACCTTCGCGATACCACCTCGCCCCTGGCGATGGCGCAGCTCGTCCGTCGGATTACGACCGGTGATACTTTGCAGCGTGGTTCGCGGGAGCGCTTGCTGGGCTGGATGGAGAACACTAAGACCGGCGCCATGCGGATTCGCGCCGGACTCCCCGCCGAGTGGCGTAGCGGTAACAAGACTGGAACCGGGCGTACTGAGGGCACGACAAACAAGTGCAATGATATCGCAATCACGTTTCCGCCCGGTAGAAGCCCCATCATCATTGCTGCTTATTTTGATAGCGGCGAATATACCGAACAGACTGAGGCTCGGCATCAGGCGGTTCTCGCTGAAGTGGGAAGGATCGCGGCCGAGTGGGCTGTTGGCTAGTCGCGCACACGACTTGATCGGTCCGCAGCTGCGACGAGTGCGGCTTAACAATTCATTCAAGCCGACGTCACTTCGCGGCGCGGCTTAATTCTGGCGTTAGGCCTCACATGAGCTATTGGCAAGGACTCAGCGCGCCCTGAGAACAGGGGCGGATCAAGACTCAAACATCAGACCCTCGGGGGATGGTCGAATCCATGAAGGAAATCTGTATAGCCCGGCTGTCTGCCGGATCCGTGTTCAAGCTGGTCGGGATTGGGCTGCTGTGTTCGATGCTGCCGCTCACGATCCTGATGGGAGTCACGGCTTACTTTGGCCTCAACTCATTGGTCTGGAACGGTCAGCCTGTCACGGGGATCACCGCACTCATCACCGCACCATTCATGGGGCTTTTTCTGGTGGCGCTGTTCACGGCCCTGCATGGCACATCGATCGCCTTTGGGCTCTGGGTGTACTCTTTTATTGGCCCCTTGGAGATTGCCTTCAAGCTGCCCCCGGTGAAGCCGGAGCAGGTGGGTGAGCCCTGACAGCGGCGCCGTCGCTTGAGGAGAGTTAGATGAAGAAGATGGCGGCGGCGCTTTCCGCTGCGGTGCTTGTGCTCCTTTCTATTGGTAGCGCAGCTGCCGCTGGCTATGCACGCATTGATATTCCGGCGTCGGGCTCGGAGCCCGCAATCGCAGCAATGGTATGGACCCCGTGCGCGGATGTTCCGATGGCCGCTGAGTTGGGGCCGCACGACGTTTCGGGTTCGCCTGGCTGTCCGGTAGCGGGTGAATCGCTGCCGCTTGTCGTGATTTCCCACGGCCATGGCGGCACCCTGCTGGGGCACCACGATACGGCTACCGCGCTGGCCGACGCCGGCTTCGTGGTTGTTTCCTTGAATCATCCTGGCGATACCTTCGGCGACGATTCCGGGGCCTATCGGGTGGCGATATTCGAATCCCGGCCGCGTGATGTGAGCCGGGTGCTGTCCTTCATGCTGGAAGAGTGGCCTGCGCGCGGGCAGCTGGATCATGATGCTGTCGGTGTGTTCGGGTTTTCGCGCGGCGGTTACACCGCGCTGGCCCTGGCCGGCGCCAAGCCCAACGTGACCGCAGCCGGGCAACGGCTATGCAGCCGCTGGTGGTCGCTGATCATGCCGATGTGCCGCGAGATCAGGTTCAGTGCGCCGGAGCTGGAGCCGCAGGCCGATCCGCGTATCCGCGCCGCGGTGGTGGTTGATCCGCTGAACCTGTTTGATGATGCCGGCCTGCAATCAGTGCGCGTGCCTGTGCAGCTGTGGGCATCGGAGCTGGGCGGCGACGGGGTGGAGTTCGAGCACATCGAGGCCATCCGTACCGCGCTTCCGCAGGCCCCGGAGTACCACGTGGCGAAGGGCGCCGGGCACTTCGCCTACCTGGCTCCGTGCGCGCCGCGCCTTGCGGAGACGGCCAGGGAGATCTGTGAGGATCCGGAAGGGTTTGACCGTGTTGCGTGGCATCGGGCCATGAATGAGGCGGTCGTTTCATTCCTGAAGCGACATTTGAGCCGGTAGAAGGCTGATGGGCCAGGGCATGGAGAACAAATTGCAGGTCATCTGGAGGACCGGCCCGGGCCAGCCCGGGGTCGTTGAGTTGTAAGGGGGGCGCTGATAGTTTGCGCATGGGGAGCGTGCGGCGGTGGCTTTGAAGGCGGATGCTTTCGCCCGTGGCAGCAGGAAGTAACCACACAGTCGTATGCACAGGAGGTGTCGAGTGAACGAGCAGGGTTTTGAGTACGTCGGGTTCTGGGCGCGCGTAGGGGCAACCATCATTGATTCCATCCTGATCATGTTGGTCACGGTTCCGCTGGTGATCATGGTGTACGGCTGGGCGTACTTCGAGAGCACGGACGTTTTCATCGCCGGGCCAGCGGACTTCCTGATTACCTGGGTGCTGCCGGCAGTGGCGGTAATCCTGTTCTGGCTTCGCCTGCAGGCCACTCCGGGGAGGATGGCGGTGTCCGCGCGCGTGGTGGATGCAAAGACCGGCGGGACGATGTCTGTCGGGCAGGCACTGATCCGGTACGTCGCTTACTTCGCGTCGATCATTCCACTGTTCATCGGGATTATCTGGGTAGCCTTTGATCCCAGGAAGCAGGGGTGGCACGACAAGATCGCGGGCACCGTGGTCATTCGGCCCCAGCAACGTGGTCCGGAACCGGTACGCTTCGACGGAGCTGGCTGACCGCTGTGCGGCCCACCGACCGGCAGATTGAGCTGGCCATGCGGTTGGCTCCGCCAAGCGTCTCGGCTCAACTCGGGGTTTAGACCACCATCGAACCGTCAGAGAAAATTGAGTTCTCTGTTCGCTATCAACTTCGGGAGTATCTGGAGTTCGTAACGGAGCATGCCTTTGACACGGAAGAGTCGTTGCGCACGCTGCGCGGCATCAAGCGACGTGTCGCTCGCCTTACACTTGTTTCCATTGCTGCGGTTGGATTCTTCTACAAGGTCTACCGTGTTGGTCGATGCGACTTCAAAGTGGACCGCGACGGCGTGAGCAGGCGCACCAAGCTCGGGCCAGGCTCGGTCCCTTGGTCAAGGGTGAAGTCAGTCCACTCGTATAGTCCTGGCTTCCTGGTCGAGCTTGAGAGCGGGGCCATGCCGGTGCCATTTCGTGCTCTTTCAGTTGAGCAGCAGAGTCAGTTCCTGCTGCTGGCGGCGGACAAGCTCAGTAATGGCCCGAAACCTATTCGTGGGGCGTCTTGATTTGGCCAAAAAACGGAGACATTCCATGTCGCGCTTGGGTTTAAGCAACGTCTACCTGAAAGTTGGTCTTGGCTTGATCGCGTTGGGGTTCGCATCCGGTATCTGGCTCTGGGCGACGACATCCTGGGCCGAGCCGACAGGGGTTGCAGTAGCCTGGGTTGCCCGCGCCAGCTTCGCAAGCGGCGTCATTATCTACTTCATCGGTAGAGTGACCCAGCTGTTCCAGAAACGGGAGCGGTCCTGACACTGCGTTCAAACCGAAGCTGCTTCACAGTGTTTCGGGAGACGTTGAAACTCTGCGTGCCTGCAGTGGACAAAGCATCGAGGCGGGGTCATGAGAACACGATGAAGCCGGAGCCCACTGGTCCGCTTTGTTACGCTCGGCAGCGGGGAAATTGGCCGTTTTGGCCGGGGAGCGATGCGTGAGCGAGATCTTCGATCCGCTTTCTAGGCCGGTGGCTGCGGCGGCGCGGTTCGTGCTGTGGCTGCTGTGGGAGGTGCTGGTGCAGCGGGTGCCGTGGTACGTGGGCTGGCCCCTCTGGCGTGTGGTGACGCTGGGCCGGTTCCCGGGCGCGGCGATTGACGAGCAGGATGAGGCGCCTGGCTTCGAGGAAGTGGTGGTGTGGGTCACCGGCTTCCTGGTGATCCTGGGTCTGTCGTGGACACTCTCACGCGGGCTCGGAGTGTGATCACACCGATCATCATGCTGGGGTTGTTGATAGCGCCATGGGCAGTGCTGAATGGCTGGTCGCGGATGAACTGTCGCGGGTTTGACGGCAGGGGCGCCGGGGCGATCGGCCTGGGTCTGGTGTTCGTATTCACAGGCATCGGGCATTTCGTGCAGACCACACCCATGGTGCAGATGCTGCCGCCATGGGTGCCGGCCCGACTGCCGCTGGTATATGCCACCGGGGTGCTGGAATTTGCGACTGCCTTTGCGCTGTTTGTGCCTCGGTTCCGGCGGGCGGCGGGGTGGGCAGCTGCGGCGATGCTGGTACTGTTCTTCCCTGCAAACGTGTATGCCGCGTTCAATCACGTGCCAATGGGTGGGCATGCCTGGGGACCGGTTTACCTGCTTGTGCGGGTGCCGCTGCAACTGACGGTCCTGGTGTGGGCGTACGTGTTCACCATTCGCAAGCCTGCAGCGGTGCGAGATGCAGGCAAGCAGTGAGCGGGCTCAGTGAGGTCAGCCGTTGTCCCGCGCGGCTTGCTCCAGAGCCCGCTCCACTTCTTCCCATGCGGCATCCAGATCTACTGCGTCACCGTTGAACCACACCGCGCGCACCTGGCGGGTATGCAGGATGTTCGTGAGCGGATCGCCGTCCACCACCAGGATGTCGGCAGTGGTGCCGGCCTCAAGGCGGCCCAAGTCATCGCTGCCGAGGATGGATGCGGCTACGTGAGTGGCCGATTGCAGGGCCTGGGCGGGGGTGAGGCCGGCCTGGACCAGTGCTTCCAGTTCCTGATGCAGGGCGGCGCTGGGCAGCATGCGCGGGGCGGCGGGAAGATCCGATCCGGCGCCGATCGGCACGCCCGCGGCATGCAGCCTCGGCAGCAGGGCCGACGCCAGGCGCAGGTCGGCGGCGCTGCGCGATTGCGGGCCTTCGCCAGCCAGCACGCCTTCCAGGTACTCCCAGTAGCTTTTGAAGTGCGGACGCACGCGTGCTGCACCCGGCAGGTCGTCAAGGCTCAGGGCTTCGGGATCGTGGAGCTGGCGCGCGGCACCGGCGGTTGGCACCACGGCCATGCCACTTCCGGCGATGGCCTGCACCAGCTGCTCCAGAAGGGCTTCATCCAACGGTTCGGCCATCGGGTCTCCGCCAAGTCGCTGGTAGGCCAGGGCGGCACCGGAGATATGTTCCAGCGTGGAGACGCCGGCGGCGCCGGCCTGCACAACATCCACCTCGGCGCCGTCCAAGCCGCGGGTCAGCATGATGCCAAGGTCGGCCATGACCGGCACTCCGGCCTCGCGCGCGGTCTGTACGGCGGAATGGAATGCGTCAGGCGGGATCTGTTCGTAGAGCTTGATCCACTCTACGCCGGCATCCCGGAGTGCAAGCACGGCGATTGAGGCGTCATCGGCATTGGTGACGGTAACCGGCATCAAGGATTCCAGCGGCTGGCTGTCAAGCGGCGACGGTTCACCAGCCAGCACGCTCTTTGGGCCATCCAGTGCCGGGCCGCTGGCCAGTATGCGTGGTGCGCCGGGCGTGCTGCGCAGCGTGCCGATCATGGCCAGGGTGTTGTTGGCATCACGCACCGTGGTGACGCCCGAGGGCACGAAGGCACGGACGTAGTGCGGGCGTGCGTGTACGTGCAAGTCGATCAGGCCGGGCAGCAGGGTGGCTTGGCCGTAGTCGTGAACCAGGGTATCCGCTGGCCAGCGGCAGTCGCCCGACTTGCCTGCGCAACGGATGCGGCCTTCAGCCAATACCACCACGCCTTTCTCCAACACTTGTCCGTGGCGGGCATCGAAGACGCGGCCCAGCAGTACTGCGTCGGCGGAGGGTGGTTCAGGGGCGCAGGCCGACAGGAGGCAGAGCGCAGAAAGGGCAACGGCAAGAAATCGGGGCATGGCGGACTTTTCGGTTGATATAGGTGGGGTCGTCGATGCGTGCCCGGGGAACCCAGGCGGGTGAAGACGGGGGAGGCTACATGACTTCTGCGGGGCAGGGTCCTTTGCCGCACCCAGGTCTCGTTTCCCGTCGATATCGAAGACAATGCGGTCAAGCTGCCGGAGGGCGGAGCCGGCTGATGGCGCCGGCGGCGGAATCAAATGACAGGGGGCACTTTGGTGGAAATAAAGCACTCGGGGTTGAGGATTTCGTCTTGTGGCAGCAGGCGTCCACTCTGCATCGATGAAACTGACCCTCCGCCCCGCTACTGATAGCGACTTCGCTTTCTGCGAATCGCTCAGCTGCGCCAACATGGCGGTCTATCACCGGTCGCGCGGCATTGACTGGGATAAGCAGCGCTTCCAGGCGAGCTGGCTGGAGTTCGAGAACCTGATGGTGCTGGCAGATGGCGAAGTGGTGGGTCTGCTGCGCGTGCTGCCGGAGGGTGAGGCGCTGGCTATCCGGGATCTGCAGCTGCTGCCGGCATGGCAGGGCCGCGGCATTGGTCGTTGGGCGGTGGAGCAGGCAAAGGCATTGGCCGCAGAGCGCGGATTCCACCGCTTGGTGCTGCGGGTATATACGGACAATCCGGCGCGGAATCTCTATCTGCGGCTGGGCTTCGTGGTGGAGGACTTGGTGAATGGCACATTGCATATGTCCTGCCTGCTCGCGCGGAATGATGCGGGCTGATCAGGCGCTGGTTGAGGGCGCCGGGCAGCTAACATGCGCGGCGGCGGACGCCACATCAGGCAGTGTCCGCGGGTATCGATGACAGGGCTTCCATGACAGTTTCCATTCGCGAGTTCCAGCCGGCGGACTGGCCGGCGCTGTGGCCAATCCTGCGGTCGGTGTTCCGCCGCGGCGACACCTACACCTATCCGCCCGAAGCAACGGAAGAGGAGATCCATGCGCTGTGGGTCGGGCGCCCGGAAGCCACGTTCGTGGCCTGCAACAGCGCAGGGCAGGTGATCGGCACGTACTACCTCCGCCCAAACCAGCAGGGCAATGCCGCGCACGTGTGCAACTGCGGCTACGTGGTGGCGGAGGCTGCACGCGGGGCCGGGGTGGCGGCGCAGATGTGCGCGCATTCGCAGGTGCAGGCGCTTGAACGCGGGTACCTGGCCATGCAGTTCAACTTCGTGGTGTCCACCAATACCGGGGCCGTGCGGCTGTGGGAGCGACTGGGGTATTCGATCGTCGGCACGTTGCCGCGCGCCTTCCGTCATCCGCAGGCGGGGCTGGTGGATGCGCATGTGATGTACAAGTGGCTGGCGCCGGAACCTGCCCAATGATGCGGTTGCTGGCCGCCGTCCTGACGGCGGTGATCGTGCTGGGTTACTTCGCGCTGATGCGCATGGCGCCGGACATGTTCGGATGGATGTATCCGCGCGGCGGCCTGCCGATCCTGGCGTTCTCGCTGCTGGCGGCGAACGCGGCGTTGTGGGCGGCGGCGCGCTTTGATTTCACCCTGGAGCGGAAATTCCAGCTGCTGGCGGCGGCCTGGATCTGGCTGCTGGTGCAGGGCGGGGCGATGGCCTGGATGTATGCCTGGGCGAGCGGTGGCTGATCACTTCTGCAGAAGCGAAGCCGGCTGCTCCAGCAATGCGGCGCTCAACCCGGCCGCGCGCGCTCTGAAACTTCAGCCAGCGTGGCGGGCGTGATGTCCCACTGTTCGGCGGCTTCGTAGGCGAAGTCGACGCCGATCTTGCCGGTGGCGCTGACGATGCGGATCACGCAGGCGCGCCACGGATCCTTGCCTTCCACCTGGGTGGCCTCGCGCAGGGCTTCGATGTGACCGCCCAGTTCGCGCGATTGCGGAGTGGCTGCCTGCGGCGGCTGGCCGTCGCGGTAGCGGAACCCGCTGATCTTCAGGCCCGGGCCGGTGTAGGAGGCGATCAGGGCGTAGCCATCCCAGGGCTCAGCATCGACGGTGGGATCGGTGACGATCGCCTGGCCGATCTGTGTGATCAGGGCATTGCTGTCGGCGTTGCTGTTCATCGGGGCGAGGATATCAGGCTGCGCCGCTGATCATGCCGTCCATCTGGGCCGGCCGGATGTTGCTGAAGTGCTGCCCGGCTTCGTTGTCGAACAGGATGGTCTGCGGGTCGTACACCACGGCGCCGGTTTCCGGGTCGGTCACGCTGTAATCCACGGTTACCTGCTCCGGCCGCTCGGCGCCGGCGGGAGCCAGCTCAACGCGGATGTCCACATCCATGCCGTGGTCCAGCCAGTCGGCCCACTCCTGCTCCATGCGCGCGTAGGGGCCGGTGTTGAAGTTGGCCTGCTGCGGGAACATGTTGACCGGCCCATGTCCGTGGACGAAGCGGTAGGCGAAGATGTGGCCGGTGTGGTGGGTGCTGTCGAGGTTGTTGTCGGTGCGGAAATCTCTCTGGGCCTTGCTCTCGGTGCGGTCGGTATCGCGGTGGCGACTGCTGCCCGGGGTCCAGGTGAGGGTGCCCTCGGCGTGCACCGGACGGCCTTCGCCATCGAAGGTCCAGGTGATGTCGTTGACCTCGCCGCTGGCCACATCGGTGATCAGGCCGTTGATGCTGTCGGCGGTGACGGTTTCGCTCAGGCCCACGGTGCCGTCGGGCTGGGTGCCGGTGACCAGCAGGTGGTTGAGCGCAGCGCGCTGATCGGGCGCGGTGGGATCGCGCTGGATCAGGGTGTGGATGCCGAAGTCTTCGCGGCTGGTGGCCGGCGAGCCGGGGCCGGTTTCAAACGGCGCGTCGAATACGTGGGCCGCGCCCGACATGATCCGCAGCTCGGGCACCGGGGTGGCCTTGGTGATGGTGCTCTTGCTGATCACCAGGCGCACATCGCTGATGTCGGCGATGCCGTTGATGTCGGCCAGGGTCTGGAAGGTGGCCTGGAACGGGGTGCCGACGAAATCGCCGCCGCGCAGCTCCACGCTGGTGCCGGGTGGCCAGGAATCCGGATCCATCGGGTTCAGCGCCTGCATGGCGTCTGGCGTCGCCTGGGCGCGGATGGCGTTGGCGTGGTAGCTGACCTGGATAGGCCCGCTGTCCTGGCCCGGGGCGCTCACCGTGACCTCGGTGCTGCCCGACCAGGTGGTGCGCTGGCCGGCACTGGATTCGTCACTGATGCGGGTGCTGGCGGGATCGTGCTCGAAGGCCAGCTCACGCCCGTTGGCGCTGGTAATGGCCGGCCCGAAATCCTGCGCCGGGCTCGCCGTGTCACGGAAGCGCTGCAGGGCGCTGTTGACCCAGTCGGACATGGAAAAATCGGAGCGGGGCGCGTTGATGGTCATCGGGGGCACGCGGAAACGGTGGCCGTAGCCGGTGCCCGAAAGTTTATCGATGCCGCATAACGCCGGGTATTGGGGTTTACCCGAGGCGCGCCCGGCCGGCCATGCGCGCGGCGGTGCCGTCGCGCAGGAGCACCTGGTGCACGGCCACCATGAGGATATGGCCCACGATCAGGGTCAGCAGGGTCCAGCCCATCAGCCCGTGGGAAGCGCTGGCCGGGGCCATCATCCAGTCCACCTGCTGGCCGGTTTCCGGAAACAGCGGGATGCCGAACGGCGAGAAGCCGCGACCGCGGCCGTAATCGCGCATCAGGGCGACGAAGGGGATGTAGAGCATCAGCAGGTACATCACCCCGTGGGCGGTGGTGGCCACGCGGCCACGCAGGGTGCCGGGCTGGCGCGGGCGGCGACGCAACTGCGACAGGCCCCAGGCGGCGCGCAGCAGCACCAGCAGCATCAGCAGGGCGCCGACCGGCTTGTGCGTGCCCATGATGAAGGCGGCAATGTCGTTTTCGCGGCCGACGGTGATCTTCAGCAGCATGCCGGTGAACTGCCAGGCCAGCACGGCAACCATCAGCCAGTGCAGGGTGCGGGACACCACGCCGTAGCGCTGGGGTGAATCAAGCAGGGGGGAAGACATGCTGCGGATTTTCAACTTTGATGTGGGCGTTGAATGATGCCAGCCGGCGCCAATGCTTGCTATTCATCAAAGTGAGGGTCGAACGCGTTTCAGGTCGACCGGGGGGCGGCCTGCAGCTGGCGCAGCTCGTCCTTTTCCTCGGCCGACAGGGCGCTGAAGCCGCCGCCGGCCACCCGCTGCTGCAGTTCCTCCACCCGCTGGTCGAGGGTCTGGCGGTCGAGGCGGGCGATGATGTCGAGGAATTCGGATCGCCAGGCTTTTTCTTCCCCCGGCAGGCTGATGGTGGCGAGCTTCTGCAGCGCGTCGGCTTCATCACGGCCGCTGAAGTGGTCGATCAGGGCGCCGGTGCTGATCTCCGGGCGGGTGTGCACGATGGCCAGCAGCTCGGTCAGCAGCGCAATGCCGGGCTGGCGCAGGGCGGTGAAGCGGTAGGAATCGGGCAGGTCCAATGCCAGCGCCGGGCGGTGTAGCAACAGGATGATGGCGGTGCGCACCAGGCTGCGCCGCGGTGCGCTGCTTGGTGCACTGCGCCGTTGCGGCCGGGCCGGGGCGGCCTGGGGGCGGCCGCCGACGCCGGTCAGTTCGGTCAGGCGCTGACGCATCAGGTCAGCGAAGGCGCCATCGGGGATCTGCGCCAGCTGCGGGCGGGCGCGCTCGGCCAGGCGCGCCTTGCCGTCCAGCGTGCCCAGGTTGATGTCCTCGCCCACGCTGTCGAAAAAGAATTCAGACAGCGGTGTGGCTTGGGCCAGGCGCGCATTGAAGCCTTCGGCGCCCTCGGCGCGGACCAGCGAATCAGGATCCTCGCCATCGGGCACGAACAGGAAGAACGCCTGGCGACCATCGCGCATGCGCGGCAGCACCGTTTCCATTGCCTTGACTGCGGCGCGACGGCCGGCGGCGTCGCCGTCGAAGCAGAAGTACACATCCGGCGCGTTGCGGAACAGCAGCTCGGCATGGTCGGGAGTGGTGGCGGTGCCCAGCGTGGCCACGGCCTGGGTGATGCCGTGCTGGAACAGGGCGATCACATCCATGTAGCCCTCGACCACGATCAGGCGGCCGAGCTCGCGATTGGCTTGGCGCGCCTGCCACAGGCCGTAGAGTTCGCGGCCCTTGTGGAACAGCGGGGTTTCGGGCGAGTTGAGGTATTTCGGACCGTCATCCTTGCCCATCACCCGGCCGCCGAAGGCGATGGTGCGCCCGCGCCGGTCGGAAATCGGAAACATCACCCGGTCGCGGAACTTGTCGTACACGTGGCCGCGGTCGTTGCGCGACAGCATGCCGGTCTTTTCCAGCAGCCGCAGGCGGCGCTCATCGGTGCCGAGCCGGTCCTTGAGCGCGGAAAATCCTTCCGGCGCGTAGCCGATGCCGAACTGCTCGCGGATGGCTTCGTCCACGCCGCGGTCGTCCAGGTAGGCGCGGGCGGTGGCGCTGTTCGCCAGTTCGCGGCGGTAGAAATTGCGCGCCGAATCCATGGCGTTGAACATCGCGTCGATATCGCCGTCGCGGTTGTTCTGTCGGGTTTCGCGCGGCACTTCCATGCCGGCGATGCGGGCCAGCTCCTCGATCGCGTCGAGGAATTCCAGCCGGTCGTACTCCATCAGAAAGCCGATCGCGCTGCCGTGCGCGCCGCAGCCGAAGCAGTGGTAGAACTGCTTGGTCGGCGACACCGTGAACGACGGCGAGCGCTCGTCGTGGAACGGGCAGCAGGCGGCGTATTCCTTGCCCTGGCGCTTGAGCGGCACGCGGGCGTTGACCACCTCGACGATGTCGGTGCGGGCAATGAGGTCGTCGATGAAGGCGTCGGGAATGCGGGACATGTCCCCGCTAGGATGCCACGCCGGCTGCTGTCATGGCCGCGGCTGTGAAGGCTCGCCGGCCGTGGACAGGTCGCCGTCCGCGGGCAGGACCACCGGCAGCAGGCGCGGGTCGTCGACCGTCTCCGCTTCGCGCCGGGCGACGCGCGCGCGCCAGCGCTCGTCGATCACCGCGGTGATCATGGCGCCACCGAAGAAGATCATCGCCGCGTAGTACATCCACACCAGCAGCAGCACCAGCGCGCCGGCCGAGCCGTAGGCGCTGCCGGGCGCAGCCTGGGCCAGGTACACGGCGATCGCCCAGCGCCCGATCAGGAACAGCGCCGCGGTGATCAGTCCGCCCAGGAACGCCTGCTTCCAGTGCACCCGGCGGTCGGGCAGGTAGTGGTACATCAGGGCGAAGGCGAAGGTGTAGACCAGCAGCATCACCGCATTGCCCGCCAAGGGCACCAGGACCGGGATATCGCGGAAGGCCAGCTCCACCACGGTCCCGGCCAGGGTGGAGATGATGATCAAGAAGCCGAGCGAGAACACCACCCCCACCGAGAACACCCGCTTGCGCAGCCAGGCCATGAGGCCGCCGAGCGCCTTGTCGCTGGTGTGGAAGATCAGGTTCAGCGTGGTCTGCAGGCGCGCGAACACCACCGTGGCGCCGACGAACAGCAGCAGCGTGCTCCACAGGCCGGCGAGGCTGCCGATATCGGGCTGGTCGCTGGCGTTGCGGATGACGGTGTTGGCCACGGCCTCGGCCTGCGGACCGGCGAGCCCGCCGATCTGGCTGATCAGCGCGTCCTGGGCTTCCGGGTACAGCGAGGCGGTCAGCCACAGCAGCAGCACCAGCAGCGGCGCCAGCGAGATCAGGGCGAAGAACGAGAGCGAGGCGGCCTGGGTGAGCAGGTCGCATTCAATGAAGCGCTGGACCAGTGCGTAGGGCAGGCTCTCCTGCACCTTGGCGATCCATCGCTTGATTCGTGGGTGGTCGAGCAGGGACATGGCTCAAGGATGGCATGGCCGTGTCAGCGGACCGTGATTCCGGCGCACCCACGATCACGTGTAGGAGCGCGCCATGCGCGCGAAGCCGCGTGAAACATGTCGTTGCCGCGCGGCGTCGGCCCGCGCGCAGGTACCGACGCCACCCCGCGTGGCCAGGTGTCACGCGGTTTCGCGCGCGTGGCGCGCTCCTACAGCAGGGCCGGGCCACTTACAGCAGGACAGGGTCAGCTGGCGAGCTTCTGCTTGACCAGCTTGGACACCAGGCCCATGTCGGCCTTGCCGGCGAGCTTGGGCTTCAGCGCGCCCATCAGCTTGCCCATGTCGGCCGGGCCGGAGGCACCGGTGGCGGCAACGGCGGCGTCGATCTCGGCGTTGATCGCGGCCTCGTCCATCTGCGCAGGCAGGTAGGTTTCAATCACTTCGATCTCGGACCGCTCCACCGAAGCCAGGTCTTCGCGGTCGGCGGCTTCGTACTGCGACACCGAGTCGCGGCGCTGCTTGAGCATGCGCACGAGCACCCCGGTCACGGCTTCATCGTCGAGTTCGATGCGCTCGTCCACTTCCTTCTGCTGGATTGCGGCGTTGACCAGCCGGATCACGCCCAGGCGCTGCTTGTCGCCGCCTTTCATTGCGGCCTTCATGTCTTCGATCAGGGTCTGCTTGAGGGTCATGGCGTGGCTCCTGGTGATGTGGAGGAACGAAGAAAAGCCGGCGACGCTTGAGCGTGCCGGCTTCCCGTAGAAGCGAGCTGTGGCCTCCGCGCCGGGGCGCGGAGTGGCCGATCAGTACAGGCGCTGGCGCTTGGTGACGTCACGCGCGGCGCGGCGCGCCTGACGCTTGACGGCAGCCGCAGCCTTGCGCTTGCGCTCCTGGGTCGGCTTCTCGTAGTACTCGCGCTTGCGGGTCTCGGCGAGGACGCCGGCCTTTTCGCAGGTGCGCTTGAAGCGACGCAGGGCAAACTCAAACGGCTCGTTTTCGCGGACTTTGACGCTGGGCATGGAATCTCCGGGAGTGGAATCGCCGGCTGTTTGCGTCGGCGAGCCCGCTATCATAGCCCCGCTCTCGGCGGCGCTGCAAGTGGGGCGGGATTTTCCCGCTCATCGAGGGGCTGGCGGGGGGCCGGATAAGCCAATGCGTGACTTGCGGCGCCGGCGTCCCCATCCTATCGGGTATGCGAGTCCTCGGTATTGAAACCTCCTGCGATGAAACCGGCGTAGCGGTGTATGACACCGCCATCGGCGGCCCGGCCGGGCTGCGCGCCCAGGCCCTGTACAGCCAGATCGCCCTGCACGCCGAATACGGCGGCGTGGTGCCCGAGCTGGCCAGCCGCGACCACGTGCGCAAGCTGCTGCCGCTGATCCGCCAGACCCTGGCCGAAGCCGGGATGGGCGTGAACGACCTGGACGGGGTGGCCTACACCGCCGGGCCGGGCCTGGTGGGCGCGCTGATGGTGGGGGCGGGCGTGGCGCGGGCGCTTGCCTGGGCGCTGGAGATTCCGGCGCTGGGCGTGCACCACATGGAAGGCCACCTGCTGGCGCCGCTGATGGAAGACGATCCGCCGGAGCCGCCGTTCGTGGCCCTGCTGGTGTCGGGCGGGCACACCCAGCTGGTGGCGGTGGATGCGATCGGCCGCTATCGGCTGCTGGGCGAGACCCTGGATGACGCCGCGGGCGAGGCCTTCGACAAGACCGCCAAGATGATGGGCCTGCCGTATCCGGGCGGGCCGCAGCTGGCCCGGCTGGCCAAGCAGGGCACGCCGGGGGCGTTCCGCTTCCCGCGGCCGATGACCAAGCGGCCGGGGCTGGATTTCAGCTTCAGCGGCCTCAAGACCCAGGTGCTGCTGGCCTGGCAGGACAGTGACCAGTCCGACCAGACCCGGGCCGACATTGCCCGCGGATTCGAGGATGCGGCGGTCGATACGCTGGCGATCAAGTGCAGGCGCGCGCTGGAAGAGACCGGCAGCAAGGTGCTGGTGGTGGCCGGCGGGGTAGGCGCGAACACGCGCCTGCGCGCCCAGCTGCAGGAGATGGCCGCCGAGCGTGGGGGTCGGGCATGTTTCCCGCGGCCGGAGCTGTGCACGGACAACGGCGCCATGATCGCCTTTGCCGGGGCGCTGCGGCTTGCGGCCGGGCAGCGCGATGGCGCCGAACCGCAGGTGCGCCCGCGCTGGGACATGGCCACCCTGCCGGCGCTCGATACGGCGGCCTGAGCGGCTGCGCGGGGCTGCGCAGGGATGCCGGCAATGCGCCGGTGAGCGCTGCGTTCAAGCGGATTCGTTAGGATTGGACCCCGCAAACCCGGGCCAGGCGCGCCGCGCGCATGATGGGCGCAGTCATAGAGCGCGCTGCCGGGTCTGATCCTCCCCCTTCGACAATTCCGGAGCCGACATGCAACCACGGCTGCAGCTGCTGCAGGAAACACTTTCCCCCTGGCCCTGGGCCTACACCACGCTGATGCTGGCAGCTCTGCTGCTGCTGGCGTGGCTGGCCAATTTCATCACCAAGCGGGTGCTGCTGCGCGGACTGCGGCGCTTGCTCGGCATGCTGCCGGGACTGCGCGGCGGCCACGACGCACCGGCGGTGCAGATGCGCGCGATCCCCCGGCTGGCGAACGTGGTGCCCGCACTGGTGATCTCGACCGGGATCCTGCAGGTGCCGGGCCTGCCCGCCTCGGTGGCGCTGGTGGTGCACAACCTGGCCAACGTGTTCATCGTGTTCACCGTGGTGCTGGCGATCAGCCACGTGTTCGACCACATCAACGAGATCTACGAGCGCAGGCCGGACGCCCGCAACAAGCCGATCAAGGGCTATCTGCAGGTGGCCAAGATCGTGCTGTTCGCACTGGCGGCGCTGTCGGCGGTGGCGATCCTGGCGGGGGTCAAGCCGCTGCACGTGCTGACCGGCCTGGGTGCGGCCAGTGCGGTGCTGATGCTGGTGTTCCAGGACACGATCCTGTCATTCGCCGCCAGCCTGCAGATCAGCGGCGACGGGCGCGTGCGCATCGGCGACTGGATCGAGATGCCCAGCCAGAACGCCGACGGCGACGTGATCGATATCGCCCTGCACACGGTGACGGTGCAGAACTGGGACAAGACCATCACCACCGTGCCCACCAAGAACCTGATCAGCCACTCGTTCAAGAACTGGCGCGGCATGCAGGAGTCCGGGGGGCGCCGGATCAAGCGCTCGCTGTACATCGACCAGGGCAGCGTGCGGTTCCTGGGGCCGGAGGAAGTGGAGAACCTGCACCGCTTCATGCTTCTCGACGATTACCTGCGCGAGAAGGGGCAGGAGCTCACGGAATGGAACGCGCAGCTGGCCAGTCGCGGCGGCGGCGCAGAGGTCAACCACCGCAGGGTCACCAACCTGGGCACCTTCCGTGTGTATATCGACCAGTACCTGGCGCAGCATCCGGGCATCAATCAGGGGATGACCAGCATGGTGCGCCAGCTGCAGCCGACCGAAGCGGGGATTCCGCTGGAGCTGTACTGCTTCACTGCCGACGTGCGCTGGGTCTACTACGAGGCGGTGCAGTCGGACATCTTCGACCACCTGCTGGCGATCCTGCCGGAGTTCGGGCTGCGGGTGTTCCAGCGCACTTCCGATGCGCCGATCGATGTGCGCCTGCATGACCAGCGCGTCGGGACGGAAGGACCGCGGCCGGCGGCGGACTGAAAGCGTTACGCTTGCCAACCCCATCCGTGCATTGACCGCCATGGACAGGATCCACATTGAAGGACTGCGCATAGACGCCCTGGTGGGCGTGTATCCGCATGAGCGCGAGGGCACCCAGCCCCTGCTGTTCGACCTGGAGCTGGCGTTCGACAACCGCGCGCCTGCCGCCAGCGACGACGTGGCCGATGCGCTGGACTATGCCGCGGTATGCGAGGCGGTGCGCCAGCACGTGGCGGGGCGCACCGACCAGCTGCTGGAGACGCTGCTGGAGAGCCTGGCGGCAGCGCTGCTGGAGCAGTTCCCGGTTGCCCTGCACCTGCGCATCCGGGTGCACAAGCCCGATGCGGCGCGCGCGCTGGGCTGCGCCGGGGTGGGCGTATCGATCGTGCGTGGTCGGGCCGCGTGAGTCGTGCCTGGCTGCTGGTACTGGGCAGCGATGACGCCGGCGGGGCGCCGATCGCCGCAGCGCTGGAAGCCCTGGCAAAGCTGGGACAGGTTGAGCCGCTGACTGGGTCCCGTCGCAGCCCCGATGCCGAGGGCGCGGACCGCTGGTTCACCAATCGTTTGGTGCGCCTGGACAGCGCACTGGCGCGCGAAGAGCTGGCGGAGCGTCTGCAGCGGATCGAGCGCGATATCGGCCGCTCGGAGCACAGCGATGAGGTGCCGATCGACATCGACCTGCTGGCCCACGAGGCCAATGGCGACGCCTGGCGGCTGGACTCCTATGCCGCCGACAAGGGCGAGCAGCGCCGCGCCCACGTGATGGCCCTCCTCGAAGAAGCCGGCATCATCCTGTAGTTCGGGGCTACGCCCCCGACGTTGCACCGCAACGGAATCAAATACTCAACGTGCGCCCGCCATCCACGGCAAGGATCTGCCCGGTCACGTAGCTGTTGCCGCGCAGCAGCCAGTGCACCGCTTCGGCGATGTCGCCGGGCTTGCCCTGGCGGCCGAGGGCGGTGCGTTCGCGCACCATCTCGAGGGTCTCGGCCTTGATCGGGTTTTCCGACCACAGCACGTTGCCGGGGGCGACGCCGTTGACCCGCACTTCCGGGCCCAGTTCAAGCGCCAGCGATTTCGTGGCCATGACCAGCGCGGCCTTGGCCATGCAGTACACGGTGTGCCCGCGCAGCGGGCGCTCGGCGTAGATGTCGACGATGTTGACGATGGCGCCGCCGCTGCGGGCCAGGTGCGGCGCGGCGGCCTGGGCAAGGAAGAACGGCGCGCGGGCGTTGCTGGCAAACAGCTCATCCCACTGCGCGGGCGTGGCTTCGCCGATGGGCGTTGCGTAGTAGGTGGAGGCGTTGTTGACCAGCGCATCCAGGCGACCGAAGCGGCCAATGGTCTGCGCCACCAGTTCGGGCAGGCGGTCGAATTCGGCCAGGTCGGCCTGCAGGGTGATCACGCTGTCGGCGCGCTGGGCCTGGAGGCTGGTCGCAAGCGCGTCCATCTCCGCCCGCGAGCTGCGGTAGTGCAGGGCCAGGTCGTAGCCGTCGGCGTGCAGGCGGCGGGCGATCTCGGCACCGATGCGCTTGGCGGCGCCGGTCACCAGCGCCACGGGTCGGGCAGCATCCATGGTCGGGCTCTGCGACGGGCATTCCATCTTAGCCGATGGCCCGGGCCGTTCCCGGGCCGCGGCCCGGGCGTGGCCTGGACACTGGCGACCTTCAATTGGAACAAGCAATCACAAAGGATTGACCCCGGTAGGAGCGCGCCATGCGCGCGAAGCCGCGTGAATTGGATTTTGCAGAAGCGCTTCGGTTCCAGCGATGCAGCCGGCGCCACGCGGCGTGGATCGATGTCACGCGGTTTCGCGCGCATGGCGCGCTCCTACCCCGTGGGGGTTGCGTAAACTGGGGGCATGACAGATTCCGACGAAAACGACACCGCTGCGCTCGCCCACAGCGGGCGCCTTAAGGCGCTGATCCGCGAGCAGATCCAGGCTGCCGACGGCGCAATTCCATTTTGGCGCTTCATGGAGCTGGCGCTGTACGCGCCGGGGCTGGGCTATTACAGCGCCGGGGCGACCAAGTTCGGCCGCGCGGGTGATTTCATCACCGCGCCGGAGATCGGGCCGCTGTTTGCCGAATGCGTGGCCGAGGCGGTGGCGCCGGTGCTGGCGCAGCTGGGCGCGGAGGCGCAGATGGTGGAGATCGGCGGTGGCAGCGGGCGGTTTGCCGCCGATGCCATCAGCCATCTGGTGGCCCTGGATGCGCTGCCTGCGCGTTACGCGATCCTCGAGCCCAGCGCGGACCTGCGCGAGCGCCAGCGCGAATACCTGCGCGAGCGGCTGACACCGGAGGTGTTCGAGCGCGTGCACTGGCTGGACGGGCCGCCGGATGACACCTGGGACGGCGTGCTGTTCGCCAATGAGGTGATCGATGCCCTGCCCACGCCGCGCTTCTGCGTGCGCGGCGGCGAGGTGCTTGAAGAACACGTGGCGATCGGCGAAGGCGGCGCCTTCGTGCGTACCGAGCGCCCGGCGGATGCCTTGCTGACGGCTGCGGTGCGGCATGTGGAAAGCCAGCTGGAGCGGCCGTTTGCCGATGGCTATCGTTCCGAGCTGCTACCGCAGCTGCCGTACTGGATCCAGGCGGTGGCCGGTGGACTGCGCAACGGAGTAATGCTGTTCGTCGATTACGGTTTCGCCCGGCGCGAGTACTACCTGCCCGAGCGCAATGACGGCACCCTGCGCGCGTTCCACCGCCATCAGGTGAGCGGCGATGTCTTCGCCAACCCCGGCCTGCAGGACCTCACCGCCTCGGTGGACTTCACCGCGCTGGTGGAAGCGGGCACCGGGGCCGGGTTCGAGTTTTCCGGCTACTGCAACCAGGCCGCGTTCCTGATCGGCAACCGGCTGCCGGAGCGGCTGGTCGCGCACGAGGCCGGGGCCGCGGACGAAGCCGCGCTCTATTCGCTGCGCCAGCAGGTGAAGCAGCTGACCCTGCCCGACGGCATGGGCGAGAGCTTCCAGGCGATGGGCTTCGAGCGCGGGGTGGACTTCAGCCATGCCTTCCTGGCGGGTGATCTGAGCCATCGCCTGTGACCCGATTGCGTGTGGGCAGGTCGCTGAAGCCGTTCCGCCGGCCGTGGCTGTGGAGCGGGCTGTGGTGCGTTGCGATCGCTGCGGTGGTGGTGGTGTCACTGGCGCCGCCGCCGCCGATGCCGCCGGTGGAAGGCGGCGACAAGATCGGCCACTTCCTGGCGTATGGCGTGCTGGCCGCGGCCGCGGTGCAGCTGTATGCGCGCTGGCCGGCGCTGCTCGGCGCCGCACTGGGACTGGTGCTGATGGGCATCGGGCTGGAATGGGCCCAGGATGCGCTGACCGAGACCCGGCAGATGGAGCGGGCCGATGCTCTGGCCAATACGCTGGGCGTGATAGCGGGGCTGGCGACGCGGCTGACGCCCCTGCGCGACCTCCTGCTGCGGCTCGATGGAGGCAGGTCACCCGCGTAGGAGCGCGCCACGCGCGCGAAGCCGCGTGAATTACGGCCCTGCCGCGTGGGGTTGGTCCCGGCGCAGTTGCCGACGCCCCACCGCGCCGCCAATGTCACGCGGTTTCGCGCGCATGGCGCGCTCCTACAGTTGGGGGGCCTTTTCGCGGATGGAATTGCTAATCTGCCGCGATGATCCAGACCCGGTATCCAACATGACCGTGATCTCGCTTGCCGCACGCGCGCCGGAGGCGGCGCGCGCGGCCGTGCGGCTGGCGTGGGCGCGCAGTGCCAGTGGCGTTCCCGATCTCGCGCTGGAGCGGGCTTCGGCCGATGCGGGCTTTCGCACCTACTGGCGGGGGCGCACTGCGGAGGGCTCCCTGATCGTGATGGATTCGCCGCCGGCGCTTGAAGACGTGCGCCCGTGGCTGCACATGCACGCGGTGCTGGATGCCGGTGGAGTGCGGGTGCCGCGGGTGCTGGCGCGCGACGACGAGGCCGGCTTCCTGCTGATGGAGGACCTTGGCGGCGACACCTGGCTGCAGGCGGTGGACCGGCTGGATCCGGAGGCGACCTTCGACCTGGCCATTGACCAGCTGCTGCAGCTGCAGCAGCTCGAGTGCTCGCCGGACCTGCCCGCCTACGACGCCGCGCTGTTGCAGCGCGAGCTGGACCTGTTCGAGGAGTGGTATCTCGGCCGGCACTTTGGGGTGGAGCTGGATGCCGGTGAGCGCGAAGGCCTGCGACGGGTGCAGGAACTGCTGATCGAATCCGCACTGGCGCAGCCGCAGGTGTTCGTGCATCGCGACTACATGCCGCGCAACCTGATGCCGGTGGAGGGCGGGCTGGCGGTACTGGACTTCCAGGACGCGGTGCGCGGACCGGTGGCCTACGACCCGGTGAGCCTGGTGCGCGATGCGTTTCACAGCTGGGAGCCGGAGCGCGTGCGCGGGTGGCTGGGCCGCTATCACGCCCGCGCCAAGGTGGCGGGCATTCCGGTGCCGGAGCTGGCGCAGTTCCTCCGCGACGCCGACCTGATCGGCGTGCAGCGGCATTTGAAGGTGCTGGGTATCTTTGCGCGGCTGAATTACCGCGACGGCAAGCCCAGGTACCTGGCTGATGCGGAGCGGTTCCTCACTTATCTGGCAGAAGTGATCCCGCAGTATCCGGAGCTGGCGCCGCTGGCGGCGATCCTCGACACCTGCACAGGCCCCAGCCCCACCGCCGCCTGACTCTCCCGGTAGGAGCGCGCCATGCGCCCGAAGCCGCGTGAATCCTGGCATTGGTACGTGGCTTCGTCCCAGTTCGCCGGGACCGAAGCCCTATCGCAAAGATCAACGTCACGCGGTTTCGCGCGCGTGGCGCGCTCCTACAGTGGGGCGGATTGCCGGGTGGCGGCGATGGCGTCGATGCGGGCTTTGCGCAGCGCGCGGCCGATGGCGGGGCCGGTCATGCCTTCCTGGACCACATCGCGGGCGCTGACCGCCATGGCGGCGGCGTGCAGGCGTTTGAGCTCGGCGGCCTGCGGATAGTCGGCATCCTCGAAGCCCAGGCGGCCGCGACGGTCGGCCTCGCACACCAGTACGAGTGCTGCGATGCGCTCCGGCTTGCGGAAGGCATCGCAGCGCGCCAGCAGGTCGTGCACGGTGGCATCGCGCAGTTCCAGCGTGCGGTGCACGTTGAGGTGCTCGCGACAGGCGACGCGGGCCAGATCGCGATGTGCGTTGGGCACCTTCAGCCGGTCGCACAGCCCTTCCAGCGGCTTCAGCCCGGCCTGCTCGTGGCCGATGTGGCGCGGCCATTTCGATTCGGGCGTCAGCGCCTTGCCCAGATCGTGGGTGAGCGCGGCAAAACCGATCACGCCGTCGCCCGGAGCCAGCCGTGCGGCCATATCGCTGACCAGCTCCTGGTGGATGCCGGTGTCGATTTCCGGGTGGTATTCCGCGCGCTGCGGCACGCCGTACAGGGCGTCCACTTCCGGCAGCACCGCGGCCAGGGCGTTGGCCTGGCGCAGGGTCTGCAGGAACGCCGATGGACGCGCGGCAGCCAGCGCCTTGGCCAGCTCCTGCCAGGTGCGCTCGGGCACCAGCGCCTCGAGTTCGCCGCTGGCGGAAATCTCCCGCATCAGCGCCATCGTCTCCGGCGCCACGCTGAAGCCCAGCGACGCAAAGCGGGCCATGAAGCGGGCCGCGCGCAGCACCCGCAGCGGGTCTTCGACAAAGGCCGGGCCCACATGGCGCAACACGCGCTGTTCGATGTCGCGCTGGCCGTTGAAAGGGTCCGTCAGGCTGCCGTCGGGCGCCTCGGCGATCGCGTTGATGGTGAAGTCGCGCCGCTCCAGGTCCTGTTCCAGGGTCACCGATGGATCGGCGTGGACCACGAAGCCGCGATAGCCGGGTCCGCTCTTGCGCTCGGTCCGGGCCAGCGCATGTTCCTCGCCGGTATCGGGATGCAGGAACACCGGGAAGTCGCGGCCCACGGCGCGGAAGCCGGCAGCGATCATCGCCTCTGGCGTTTCGCCGACCACCACGAAGTCGCGGTCGCCGGCGGGCAGGCCGAGCAGGCGGTCGCGGACGGCGCCGCCGACGAGATGGATGTCCATGCGGGCATGATGCCCGGGGTCACGCGGCTTCGCGCACATGGCGCGCTCCTACACGCCGGAGGCGGGGCAGGCGAACGCGCGGGTGGGCGCGCCGGTGCGGCCGAGCATGCGCTCGCTGATCGGCACCGCGGCACCGTTGAGGCGCCAATCGTAGATCACGCTGAAGGCCATCACCCGGGCCACATACTCGCGGGTCTCGCGATAGCTGATGGTTTCGATCCACAGATCGGGATCCATGCTGCTGCGCTGCGCCTGCCAGCGGGCGGTGGGCGTGGGCCCGGCGTTGTAGGCCGCCGAGGCAATGTAGGGAAATCCGTACTGGTCGCGGCGCTGGGCCATGTAGGCGGTGCCGATGCGGATGTTGGTGGCCGGGTCGTAGAGGCTGTTGCCGCCGCTCCAGCTGAGTCCCAGGCGCCGGGCGACCGCCGCGCCGGTGCTGGGCAGCACCTGCATCAGGCCGCGGGCGTCGGCCGGCGAGCGGGCGTTCGGATTGAAGGTGCTCTCGGCGCGGATCTTGGCCGCCACCCAGGCCGGGTCCAGGCCGTTGCGGGCGGCCTCGGCGCGGATCACCTCGTCGTAGTGCAGCGGGAAACGCAGCTCGTACAGGCGCGTCTCCTCGGGCTGGCGGCCGAGCCCGAACACCGCCCGGTCAAACCAGCCGTTGTCCTGGGCCACCTTCACCGCAATGCGGCGCTGCTCATCGCTGAACTGCTCCAGCGCATGGCTCCATTCACGCGTGGCCCAGCCGGGCCGGTCGGCACGGAACAGGGCCATCGAACGGATCATGGCCGGGTGGTTGGCGACCTGCGCGCGTGCCGAGGCATCGCCCGGTGTGGGCATCGGGCACAGCGCGTAGGGCTGCTGCAGGCGGTCGGCGGCAAGGAAGCCGTGGAAGGTGGCGTCGGTTGCCGCCTGCGCGTACTGCTCCTGGGCCTGCGGCTGATGGCCCAGCAGCTCGTGCATGCGTCCGGCGAAATAGGTCCAGCGCGAGCTGGTGCGCTGCTCGTCGTCCATTTTGGCGATCGCGTCCAGCGCGGCGCGCCAGTCGGAGCGGGTGATCGCCTCGCGCACGCGCCACTCGTGCAGGCGGCTGTTGTAGGCGGACTCGGGCACCAGATTCAGCCGGCGCGCAGAATCGGGCAGGTAGGAAGCCACCGTCCACAGCGCGATCTGGTGTTGCACGCGGCCGTTGGCTTCTTCATCGAACGCCAGTGCACGCGCATAGCGGGGCAGCGCGGCTTCCGCGGCGTCGGGATCATTGCGGCCAAGCTGGGCCAGCCCGTGGGAAGCCACCAGCCGGCTGCGTGCGCTCTTCGGCCAGCCCAGCGCCCGCTCGTGGGGGGCCTGTACGAAGGCGGCGTAATCCTCGGCCAGCGCGCGCTCGTCGGCGGGCAGGCCGCGTGCGGCTACCCGCATCACGCCCGGGTTCCAGTCTGCCGCGGCCAGTTCCAGCCGCTCCCAGCGCAGTTCCGGGGTCAGCGCGCCGCGCGCGTCCAGCGCCGCGAAGGGCGCATCGCATTCGTCGGGCAGCGAGCCGCCGCTGGACCGCCAGATGCCCTGCACGGCCTGGTCCCACGCCGCATCGGCCGCGCCCAGGCGCTGGCGCGCGTTGAGCTCGATGCAGCGCAGCCGGGTGTTGGTGATCGAAGGCGACCAGGCGGCGCGGATGCCGGCCCAGTCCTGGCGCCGGTGCAGGGCGCGCAGGTATTCCTCGCGGAACAGCCCGGCCACCGCCTGGCCGGCGTAGCGCTCCATGAAGCCCTGCGCCTGGGCCTGGGGCAGCGACTCCAGGTTGCGGCGCAGCGAGGCGAATTCCACCCAGCCATAGGCCGGGTGGGACGCCATGTGCGGGGCCACCGGTTGGCCGCGCGCAGCGGATTCGAACGCGGCGCGCAGTTGGACGGTATCGGTCTGGGCGGGCGCTGCCCCGGGCAGCGCAAACAGGACCAGGGTGGCGGTAAGCAGGAATGTTTTCATGGGGGATCGCAGGCTGACTCGGTGCGCAGACGACTATAGCGAAGGGTGGATGAAGCCCCGCAGTGGTCGGCGGTGGTGCGGGCCGCGTCGACGCTGCGTTATCCTTGTTGCCGGCCCGTAGCACCCGCTGCGGGCCGGTCTGTTTTCGGAGCCGGGATGCTGACGCTGCTGCTGATTTTTCTCGCACTGGGCGCGCTGGTGGGCGTGCTTGCCGGCCTGCTGGGCATTGGCGGTGGGCTGGTGCTGGTGGCGTCGCTGGCCTGGCTGCTGCCACAGTACGGAGTGCCCAAGGACGCCGCCATGCACGCGGCGCTGGCCAGTTCGCTGGGCAGCATCGTGTTGACCGGGATTTCCTCCACCCGCGCCCACCACCGGCGCGGCAGCGTGATCTGGCCCAGCGTGGCCTGGCTGGTACCGGGCATGCTGCTGGGGGCGTGGCTGGGCAGCCGCTTCGCGATCGGCCTGGATGCGGCGGTGCTCAAGTGGTGCGTGGCGGGCTATTGCCTGCTGATCGCGGCGCAGATGGCGTTTTCAGGCGCACCCGCTGCAGGTGCAAGTGCGGTGGGTCCGCGCGGTGCGGGTCTGACCGCGGCCGGCGGGGGCATCGGGGCGCTGTCGGCGCTGGTAGGCATTGGCGGCGGCAGCATGACGGTGCCGCTGCTGACCTGGCTGGGCGTGGCGCCGGTGCGGGCGGTGGGCACGGCGGCGGCCTGTGGCATCTTCATCGGCCTGGCCAGCGCCGTGGGCTATGCCGTACAGGCGCCTGCGGGGGCGCTGCCCGAGTACGCGTTGGGGTACGTCTACCTGCCCGCGGCGGTCGGGGTTGCGGCGGCTTCAATCCTGACCGCGCCGCTGGGCACCCGGCTGGCACACGCCATCAGCGGCGCAGCGCTCAAACGCACATTCGCCGCGTTCATGGCGCTGGTGGGTATCGCGATGGCGCTGTGGTGAGACGGCCCGGGAGCAGGCTCAGCCGGCGGTGCGCAGGGCCTCTTCGGGCACGTCCAGGTCCACCGACAGGGCCAGGTGGTCGGACAGCGCGGCGGGCAGGGCGCGCATGTTGCTGGTGGCCAGGCTGTTGGTGATCAGCACGTGGTCGATCGCCCGCTGCGGGCGCCAGCTGGGGAAAGTGTGGACGCTGCAGTCCGGCGGCTGCAGCGAGGTGTGCCGGTACAGCACCGACATCTCGGGCCGGTCCGGGGTGCAGTTGAAGTCACCCATCAGCACCGCGTTGGGATAGTCGCTGAGCAGCTCGGCGATGTAGCCAAGCTGCGCCGCGCGCGATTGCGCGCCCAGCGACAGGTGGGCCACGGCGATGGTCAGGCCTGCCTCGCCTTCGCCGAAGCGCGCCAGCAGCAGGCCGCGTCCGCGTACCCGCCCGGGCAGCGGATGGTCCATCACCTCCATCGGCTCGAGGCGGCTGAGCAGCGCGTTGGCGCTGGAGGCCACGTTGGCCACCTTGCGATTGGGCTGGTGGGTCCAGTAATCGAACCCGCCGCGCTCGGCCAGGTAGTGGGTCTGGTTGGTGAAGCCGGAACGCCAGCTGCCGGGATCGCTCTCCTGCAGGCCGACGATGTCGTGACCGCCGGCCAGCTGGGCGATCTGGTCCAGCGACTGGCGCTTGCCGCCGGTCGGCAGCACGTGCGACCAGCTGCGCGTGGCGTAATCGCTGTAGCGCCGGGTGCTGGACCCGGCCTGGATGTTGGCGCTCAGCAGCTTGATGGTCTGGCGCCCGAGGGATTGCGCGCGCAGCAGTGATTCGGCACTCGGCCGGGTCACCAGACGCTGGTCCCGGGCGGTGTTCATTGCGCGGCGTCGTTCCCGCCGGCAGCGCGCTCGCGCGCCACCAGGTGGTCGACGATGCGCAGCACTTCCTGGTAATCCTGGCCGCTGGTCACCCGGTACTTGCCGTTGACGATCATGGTCGGAGTGGCGTCCACGCCGGCGGCTGCGATGAACTGCTGGGCGCGGCGCATCTGGCCGCTGACCGCGAAGCTGTCCATGGTCTGGGCGAACCTGCGCGCATCCGCACCGTGCTGGGCATAGAACGCGGCGATGTCATCGTTGCTGACGCCCTGCACCGGCAGCGAGCGCTCCAGGTGGATGGCGCGGAACATCTGCTGGTGGGTGGCGTCCACCAGGTCCATCGCTTCGGCGGCGTAATAGGCCTTCGCGAACGGGGTCCAGAAGCCGCCAAACGGCGCGGCCAGCATGGTCACCCGCACGTCCTCGGGCTGGCGCTTTTTCCATGCCGAGATCACCGGCTCGAAGCTGGCGCAGGCGCCGCAGGTGTAGCCGAACACCTCGACGACCTCGACCTGGCCGTTGAGCGGCTGGAACGGCTGGCCGTTCTCGATCACCACGTAGTTGGTGCCTTCCACCGGGGCGGGACCCTGCGGCGTTGCGGCCTGGATCGGAGCGTCCGTGGTGGCGGTATCGGCAGTGGCTTCTGCGCTGGCCGGGGCGTCCGACTCGGGCGCGGCGGTCTGTTCAACAGCCGGGGTTTCGCCCGGTGCGGTGGCGGCAGGCGCGGCGTCATCCTGCTGGGCGCAGGCAACCAGCAGCAGCGGCAGGAGCAGGGAAATCAGGGCGTGGCGGAAAGAGTTCATGAGCAGATCTCAGGCTTTGTCTGGTGAAATTGGGGTCAAGGGGCGCTGGCTCAAGGCTCGCGCTCCATGGCAATCAGCTGATCGGCGATACGCAGCACGTCCTGCAGGGTACGCCCCTGGACGCGGTATTTGCCGTTGATGACCAGTGTCGGCGTGCCCTGGGCGCCGCTGCGGACCAGAAATTCATGCGCTGCGTCGAGCTTCTGCTGGACCTGGACGCTCTTAGCGGCTTCGGCAAGGCTGGCGCGGTCCAGGCCCAGTTCCAGGCCGGCATAGAACGCGGTGATTTCGGCCACGGTGGCGTTGCGGGCCAGCAGACCGCGCCGATGCACGGCATCGAAGGTGGCCGCGTGCACCGCATCGGATTGGCCAAGCGCCCGGGTAGCGAAGAACATGGTGGCGAAGGGATCCTGTCGGCGGTAGGCCGCGGGCACGTGGCTGACACGCACGTCGTCGGCCTGGCGCCGTGCCCAGGCGTCGAGAATCGGGCGGAATTCATCGCATACGTGACAGGCGTAGGAGAAGATTTCGGCGACTTCGATCTGTCCTTCCAGCGGCTGCCAGGGCGGGCCCTCGGCAATGCGGACGTAATCTTGGCCTTCAATCGGGGTCTGGGCGGCGGCGGGAGCGGCCAGTGCCGGAGCCAGTACCAGCAGCAGCGGGAGGAGCCAGCGGGCGGTGATGTTCATCGGGTCGGGGCTTCCGGGCAAAAAAAAGCCGGCCGATAACGCGGCCGGCAAATGATTTCAAGGAGACTGTACGGACTCAGACCCGCAGCAGGCGTGAAAGTTCACGACTGCGCGGCAGGCTCCTGGGATTCTTCGCCTGCGTCGACCTGATCCTGGTCGGCATCAGCGTCGACGTTGGTGTCGGTATCGGCGTCACCGTCGGCGGGCTGGTCGCCTTCGCCGGCTTCGTCGCCGTCCGCGGTGTCGGGCGCGGGCTCGGCGGGTGCGGGCGCTTCGGCCGGCACTTCCACCTGGGCCATGGCGGCGCGGGTGGCGGCGTCCGGGCGCGCATGCAGGCCTTCCATGTAGCTGCCCAGGGCCTGGATTTCCTCGTCGGTCAGGTCGGAGGCGATCTGCGCCATGATGTTGAACAGGCGCGGATCCTGCGGCTGGGTGCTGCCGTCACGGTAGGCCTGCAGGCGCTGGACCGCGTACCAGGACGGCTGGCCGGCAACCTGCGGATAAGCGGGGCCGGGGTTGCCGGCGCCGGCGGGGCCGTGGCAGGCCATGCAGGCCGGGATGCCGCGATCCATGTCACCGCCGACGAACAGTTTTTCGCCGATTTCGTAGAACTTCGCGCCCTCGAAGGGACCGGCTTCGACCACGGTGTCGTCGGCCAGGCCGCTGTCCGATTCCTGCAGTGCGTAGTAGGCGCCGACATCGCGCATTTCCTGGCCGCTGAGCATTTCGGCAAACGGCTGCATGATCGGGCTCATGCGCTCGCCGGACTTGAACAGGGCCAGCTGGTGGGCCATGTAGCGTTCGCTCTGGCCGCCCATGGACGGATAGATGTCACGAACGGTGGCCTTGCCATCCATGCCGTGGCAGGCGGCGCAGGTGGAAGCGAGCGTGGCGCCGTTGTCGGGATCTCCCCAGGTGGTGCCTTCGAGGATTTCCGCGACGCTCAGGACTTCCAGCGGCGCGGATTCAACCGGCGCCTCTTCTTCCAGCGGCAGAACGGTGGACTGGGCAAAGGCAACCGCGGCGGCTGCCAGGGTAACCAGACCGACAAGGGCGTAGGCGCGAGCGTGGCGCATGCTTGGCTCCGGGATACAGATGACCGGGCATGATGCACCCGGCAGGACGCCGAATTATCGTCGCCGGGCATGAGCGCGGTCAAACCCGACGCCGGCAGCCCCAGCGTGCGATGCTATCGCGATGTCGAATCCCCTCGCCCGCGCCAGCTACAGGCTGGCTGCCCACACCCCGTCCCAGCTGCCGCTCGACAGCGGCCATGAAGTGGCCTTTGCCGGACGCTCGAACGCCGGAAAATCCAGCGCGCTCAACGTCATTTGCAACCAGAATGCGCTGGCGCGGGTGTCGAAAACGCCCGGTCGCACGCAGCAGCTGGTGTTTTTCCAGATCGAGCCGCACGAAGACCGGCACCTGGTGGACCTGCCCGGCTACGGCTACGCCAAGGTGCCCAAGGACCTGCAGGCGCACTGGAAACAGTTCATCGCCGGCTATTTCGCCCAGCGCCAGGCGCTGCGCGGACTGGTGGTGGTGATGGATATCCGCCATCCGCTGAGGGAATACGACCGCCAGATGCTCGGTTACGCGGTCAATCGCGGCCTGCCCGCGCACGCGTTGCTGACCAAGGCCGACAAGCTTGGCCGCGGCGCCTCGGGCAACGTGCTGCAGGAGGTGCGCAAGGAGCTGCAGTCCGAGTACGGCAACGGGGTGAGCGTGCAGACCTTCTCCGCGCTGCACAAGACCGGTCTGGATGAGGCGCGGGCGGTGATCCGGGGCTGGCTGGAACTGTAGGAGCGCGCCATGCGCGCGAAGCCGCGTGACGTCTGGTCACGCGCAAGGGTTCCGGTTCAGGACGGCGGCGCCGACGCCACGCGGCATCGCCATGATTCACGCGGCTTCGCGCGCATGGCGCGCTCCTACGAAGGTAAGGCGGGAGCTGCATGGCGTGTTCCAGCGCCGGAACGCCGCGGGGCGGCGGCCACCGGTAAACTGAGCAGGCTGCGGCGTGCGCTGATGTCGCCGCGTTCTTCACTTCCACCAGGGCGGTTGCCAATGTCGAGTTCCACCCAGGCCGGCGAGCAAGCGCCGATCACCCATCGCGACCAGCTGGTGGAGGTTCCCGCTTCGGGCGTGAAACCGCGCACCGATTGGCGCATCGGCACCGAGCACGAGAAGTTCGGCTTCCGCCTGGACGACCTGCGTCCGCCCACCTTTGACGGCGAGCGCGGTATCGAAGCCGTGCTGAAGGGCCTGGCCAGCTACGACTGGACCGAGGTGCAGGAAGACGGGCACACCATCGCCCTGACCCGCAACGGCGCTTCGGTCTCGCTGGAGCCGGCCGGGCAGCTGGAGCTGTCGGGCGCGCCGCTGGAAAACATCCACCAGACCTGCGCCGAGGTGGGCAATCACCTGTACGAACTCAAGACCGTGGCCGACGGGCTGCGGTTGGGGTTCCTGGGCATGGGCTTCCAGCCCAAGTGGCGGCGCGAGGACATGCCGTGGATGCCCAAGGGGCGCTACGGGATCATGCGCGCCTACATGCCCAAGGTCGGCAACCTGGGCCTGGACATGATGACCCGCACCTGCACGGTGCAGGTGAACCTGGACTACGCCAGCGAAGCGGACATGGTGAAGAAGTTCCGCGTGGCGCTGGCGCTGCAGCCGGTGGCGACGGCATTGTTTGCCGATTCGCCGTTCACCGAAGGCAAGCCCAACGGCTTTCTCAGCTACCGCTCGCACATCTGGACCGATACCGATGCGGACCGCACCGGCATGCTCGACTTCGTGTTCGAGGACGGGTTCGGCTACGAGCGCTACGTCGATTACATCCTCGATATGCCGATGTATTTCGTGCAGCGTGGCGAGCGCTACATCGATGCCAGCGGGCAGAGCTTCCGCGATTTCCTCGCCGGCCGGCTGCCGGCGCTGCCGGGCGAGCTGCCGACGCTGACCGACTGGACCGACCACATGACCACGGCGTTCCCGGAGGTGCGGCTGAAGAGCTTCCTCGAGATGCGCGGCGCCGACGGCGGGCCGTGGAACCGGCTGTGCGCGCTTTCGGCGTTCTGGGTTGGCCTGCTGTATGACGATGCGGCGCTCGACGCCGCCTGGGACCTGGTGAAGGACTTCACCCGTGAAGAGCGCCACGCGCTGCGCGACGGCGTGCCGAAGCACGCGCTGGGCCTGCCGTTCCGCGGTGGGAAGGTGCAGGATCTCGCCATCCGCGCCCTGCAGATTTCAGCCGCCGGCCTCGCCCGCCGGGCGATCGTCAACGAGCAGGGCAGCGACGAGGTCCGCTTCCTTGAGCCGCTGATCGAGTTCGCCGAATCCGGCCAGACCCCGGCCGAGCGCAAGCTGGCCCTGTTCCACGGCGAGTGGGGCGGGGATATCGACCAGGTGTTCCGCGAGTTCGCGTACTAGGCCACCGCTGCCCACTTCCTACGGGGGGGCGTCATGCTGGGCGGTGTAGCCTTCCACGCATGGACAATACGCCCGCTTCCCCCGACGACACCCCCTCGCTTCGCAGCGTGCACTTTGCCGAAACCGATGTCCTGCTGCGCGACGATGTGCGCCGCCTGGGCACGATGGTGGGCGAGATGCTGGCCGAACAGGTCTCGCCGGCATTGCTTGACCAGGTCGAGGCGGTGCGCCGCGCCGCCATCGCCCGGCGCGAGAACGACGAGCCGGTGGATGCGCTGGCTTCGGAGCTGGCGCAGGTGTCGCCCGCCAATGCCGATGCGCTGGTACGCGCGTTTTCCGCCTGGTTCGGCGCCATCAACCTGGCCGAACGGGTCCATCGCATCCGTCGCCGTCGCGAGCATCAGCGCAGTGACGATGGCCCCCAACCCGGCGGATTGGAGGCGGTACTGGCCGCGCTGCATGCCGATGGCGTGAGCCTGGATGAGCTGCAGACGCTGCTGCCGCGGATGTGGGTCGAGCCGGTGTTCACCGCCCACCCCACCGAGGCGGTACGCCGCGCGCTGTTGGCCAAGGAAGAGGTGATCGTTGAGCGCCTGGTGGCCGACATCGACCGCACCCGCACGCCCGAAGAGCGGCTGAGCGACGACTCGCGCATCCGCCAGGCGCTGGCCACCACCTGGCAGACCTCCGAGGCGCCGCCGCGCCGGCCCACGGTGACCGACGAGGTGGACCATATCGGCCACTACCTGGGCGTGCTGTTCCGGGTGCTGCCGGCGTTCTACCAGGTGTTTGCCGATGCGGTGGAGGCGGCCTGGGGCGAGCGCATCGACCTGCCCAACGTGCTCCGCTTCGGCACCTGGGTCGGTGGCGACATGGATGGCAACCCGAACGTGGGCGCGGACACCATCGAGGCCGCGCTCACCGCGCAGCGGGCGCAGGTGCTGGCGCAGTACCGCCAGGAACTGGCCGCGCTGGCCCTGGTGCTGACCCAGACCCGCGGCCGCGCCGGCATCAGTGCCGAAGTCGAGGCGCGGCTGGACGATTATCGTGACGCCATGCCGGGCGTCGCGGCAGGCCTGCGGGCGCGGCAGGAGGACATGCCGTACCGGCAGCTGCTGGAACTGATGTCGGCCCGGTTGAGGCCCGACAGCGATCACTCCTGTGAGGGTCTGCCCCACGAAGGTCTGCCCTACGAAGGTGTAGCCGGGTTCCTCGCCGACCTTGAGCTGATCGACGCCAGCCTGGCCGGCAATCGGGGCGGGCAGGCCGGCGGGCGGGCGCTGCGGCGGCTGCTGCGCCGGGTCCGCAGCTTCGGCTTCCACATGGCGGCGCTGGACCTGCGCCAGGATTCGGCGGTCCACGATGCCGCGCTCGGGGCGCTGGAGGGCGACGATGGATGGGGCGAGCGGCCGCTTCCGGAGCGGCTCGAGCGGCTGCACGCGCTGATTGAAAACCCGACGCCGCGCGTGCCCGATGCGGAGGAGGCGGCATCATCGCTGGCCGTATTCCGCACGCTGAAGTCGGCGCGGGTACGTTACGGCGTCGATGCGTTCGGCCCCTATATCGTCAGCATGAGCCGCAGCGCCGCCGATGCGCTGGCGGTGCTGGCGCTGGCGCGCATCGCCGGCTGCGTGGAAGGCGACGGCGAGGGCGAGGTGCCGCTGGATGTCGCTCCGCTGTTCGAGACCGTGGATGACCTGGATGCCGCCGCGGGGGTGATGCGCTCGTTGTTCGACGACCCGGTGTATCGCCGCCACCTGCAGGCCCGCGGCGACCGCCAGATCGTGATGCTGGGGTATTCAGACAGCGCAAAGGACAGTGGCCTGCTGGCCTCGCGCTGGGCGCTGCAGCGCGCGCAGGTGGACCTGATGCGGCTGGCGAAGGAGGCCGGCGTGCGGCTGGTGTTCTTCCATGGCCGCGGCGGCTCGGTCAGTCGCGGCGGCGGCAAGACCGGGCGCGCGATCATCGCCGCGCCGCGCGGCACGGTGGACGGGCGCCTGCGGGTGACCGAGCAGGGCGAGGTGATCCACCGCAAGTACGGCATCCGCGCGCTGGCGCTGCGCAACCTGGAGCAGATGACCGGTGCGGTGCTGCAGGCCAGCCTGCGCCCGCGCCAGGCCGATCAGCGCGCACGCGGCTGGCGCGGGATCGCGGATGCACTCTCCGCCGATTCGCGCACCTGCTACCGCGCGCTGGTGCATGAGGATCCGGGTTTCAACGCCTACTTCCGCGCCGCCACGCCGGTGGATGTGATCGAGCGGCTGCAGATCGGCTCGCGCCCGTCGCGGCGCCGCGATGGCGGGGTGGAGAACCTGCGGGCCATTCCCTGGGTGTTCGCCTGGTCGCAGAACCGTTCGGGCCTGACCGGCTGGTACGGCGTGGGTCATGCGCTGCAGGCCGGCATCGACCGGCATGGGCTGGAGGCCATGGCGGAGATGGCGCGTGATTGGCCGTTCTTCGCCGCCATGCTGGATGACGTGGAGATGCTGCTGGCCAAGTCCGACATGGACATCTTCGAACGCTATTCGCGCCTGGCAGGGGGTGCGCACGAGGTGTTTTTCCCGGGGATCGCGGCGGAGTTCAAGCGCACCCGCGATGCGATCCTGGCGATCAAGGGCGCCGACGAACTGCTGTCCAACGACTATCGGCTGCGACTGTCGATCCGCTTGCGCAATCCTTATGTCGACCCGATCAGCCTGCTGCAGGTGGAGCTGCTGCGGCGCTGGCGTGAGGGCGGGAGTCAGGAGGATGAGCTGCAGCGCGCGCTGTTCGCCACCGTCAACGGCATTGCCGCGGGGGTCCAGAACACCGGTTGAACCAACCCCCGCTGCGGTTTCGCGTAGGAGCGCGCCATGCGCGCGAAGCCGCGTGAATCCCGCCCTCGCTGGTGGCTTCGGTTGCAACGTGGGTCCGACGCCCCGCGGCACGGACACATGTCACGCGGTTTCGCGCGCATGGCGCGCTCCTACGGGTTGGGAGGCGGGCGTAGACTCTGCGGTTTGCGACCCTGTGAGGCTTGGCCATGAGCGACAGCGGAATCATCTTCCACACCAACCCCATGTCGCGCGGTCGCATCGTGCGCTGGCTGCTCGAAGAGCTCGGCGTGGAGTACCGCACCCAGGTGCAGGAATATGGCACCAGCATGAAGTCGCCCGAGTACCTGGCCATCAACCCGATGGGCAAGGTGCCGGCCATCCAGCACCGCGGCATGGTGGTGACCGAGGCCGCGGCGATCTGCACTTATCTGGCCGACGAATTTCCGCAGGCCGGACTGGCGCCGGCCGTCGATGATCCACTGCGCGGAACGTACCTGCGCTGGATGTTCTTTGCCGCCGGGCCGGTGGAGGCCGCAGTCTCGGCCAAGTCGCTGGGACAACTACCGCCGCCGGAGAAGGCCGCCTTTGTCGGCTATGGCAGTTTCGAGCAGACCATCGACACCCTGGAGCAGGCGGCGGCATCCGCTTCGCCGTGGCTGCTGGGCGAACAGTTCACCGCCGCCGACGTGTACGTGGGCAGCCAGGTCGATTTCGGGCTGGCCTTCAAGACGATTCCCGAACGCCCGGCGTTCACCGCCTGGGTCGAACGCCTGCGCGGGCGCGAAGCCTACAAGCGGGCAAGGGCGCTGGACGATGCGTTGATGCCGGCGAAGTAGGGCTGCACCGACTATCCGACGCTGGCAGCGGAGGCCACGTGGCGATACTTACGATCGCGATTGCAATACACGAGCATGTGCAGGCGCTGGACGTCGCCGGGCCGGTCGACGTATTTGCCGAGGCAAACGGTCATGTTCCGGCCGGGGATCATTACAGGACGGTCCTGGTGGCAGCGGATCGCAAGCCGCTGCGGACATCCGGCGGCATGCTGGTGGTGGCCGACATGACGTTCGAGGAGGCGCGACGCGACTTCGACATCATCCTGGTGGCAGGCGGGCCGGAGCTGCCGGACACGGCGCCCGATGCCGAACTGCTGGAGTGGGTGAGGGAAGCGCCGCGCAGGTCGACGACCTACGGGTCGATCTGCACGGGCGCGTTCGTGCTCGGCCATGCCGGCCTGCTCGATGGCCGGAGGGTCACGACCCACTGGCAGAGTGCCGCCCAGCTGGCACGCATGTTCCCCGAAGCGAAAGTCGAAGCCGATTCGATCCATGTCCGAGATGGCCGACTCATCACGTCTGCCGGCGTCACGGCCGGGATCGACCTTGGCTTGGCGCTGGTCGGTCAGCGTCATGGGCCGGAGGTGGCCGTGGCCGTCGCCAAGCGGCTCGTCGTGGTGGCGCAGCGCCAGGGCGGCCAATCCCAGTTCAGCCCCTATCTCACGCCTCCCGTCGATCCCACGTCGCCGGTGGCGCTCGTCCAGCAACACGTCGCGGCGCATCCCGCCCAGCGGCACGCGCTCAAGTCGCTTGCCGGCGTGGCAGACATGAGTCCGCGCAACCTGATCCGCCACTTCGTCCAGGAAACCGGAATCACCCCGCACGAGTTCGTCCTGCGGGCACGGATCGACGCGGCCCGCAAGGTCCTGGAAAGCAGCGACCTGCCATTGAAGACCGTGGCATACGACTGCGGTTTCGGAACCGCGGACCGCATGCGGATTGTCTTCAGGGAACGCCTTGGCGTGACTCCCGCGCAATACCGCGCCCGGTTCCGGCACCAGGAAACATCTCCGGTGTCATGAAATCGCGCTGTATTGTCACGATCCGGCGCAAGCGTTCGATTGTGGTCAGGCGGGCAACTGCCGACACTTGAGGGCAGTATTTTTCTGGAGTGGATTTCCATGACCGAGACCATCGCAGGCATCCGGGTGCCCGACAGCCCGCTGGTGCGCGCCGCCACGCAGCTTGTGCGCGACACCGAAGACGACCTGCTCTACAACCACAGCCGGCGCGTGTTCTTCTGGGGGGCGCTTTCCGGCAACCGGCGCGGCCTCGAATACGATCCGGAACTGCTTTACCTGGGTGCCATGTTCCACGACATGGGCCTGACGGAACGGTACTCGAGCGCCGACTTGCGCTTCGAGGTCGACGGCGCCAACGCGGCGCGCGACTTCATGAACGGCTATGACGTGCCCGAGCGCGACGTCGAGGATGTCTGGACGGCCATCGCACTGCATACGACGCCCGGCATCCCCGCGCACATGCGGCCGACCGTGGCCTTGGTGACCGCTGGCGTCGAGATGGACGTGCTCGGCATCGCCTACGACGAGTTCAGCCCGGAGCATCGCCACGAGGTCTGTGCCTGTCATCCCCGCGAGGCGAACTTCAAGGAAGGCATCATCGACCACTTCGCCGATGGCATCAGGAAGAAGCCGGAAACCGCATTCGGCAACGTGAAGGCGGACGTGCTGGCGCTGAAGGTGCCGGGATACCGGCGGACCGACTTCTGTTCCATCATCCTCGGCTCCGCCTGGCCGAACTGATCAGCCGAATTGAGCAGCGATCCCGCGCCACGAGGGAGCGCGGGAGGCCGATCGTATTCCTGGGCCTGAGCATCACCGGACCGGAAGCGCGCGCTGTCCTGGATGCGGAGTACCGCGCGCCCATCGTCCGCGGCGACCTGGATGCCATCGCTGCACCGGCGCAGGTCGTGATCGTCGACGGCATGCTTGATCCTGACCTGCGGCTGGACCCCGAAGAAGCCGCCCGGGCGCTCGCTCGCGGCCTCGACCTCCACGGGACCGCGAGCATGGGCGCGGTGTTGGCGGCGCGGCTGGAGCCCCTGGGTATGAAAGGTGCAGGGCAGGTGTTCCAGATACTGCGCACGCTGGGTGGCGACCGGGAGGATCTGGTCCAGGCACTGTTTGTGCGCGACGGGTTGGAGTTCAGGCCGCTCACGGTGCCGCTGATCAACGTGGTGGCCGGCTTTTGGTCGAGCGGATTGGGGACCGGAGAACTTGCTGCGCTCGTCCACGTGCTCCGTGCCATTGCGCTGGATGCGCGGACCTGGGAGAACATCGAGGCCGCTGTTGCCGGCGCGGGTTTCCGCCTGCCGCCTGCGATCCGCCTGATGGACGCCAAGCGTGAGGACGCGCTCTGCCTGCTTCGGCAACTCAGGTAGCCGAGGAAAGCCTGCGACTCAGGCCCGTGCCAGGCGCGCCACGGACTCTGCAACCGGCGTGTCGCCTTCGGTCAGCTCGATGATGATGCCGAGGCGGCGGGCGACCTTGCCCGAGCCGCCGATGATGAAGACCTTGCGCATGATGGATTCCTCAAGCCAGATAGGCGTCCGTGGTGGTGATCGCGGCATAGCCGAACGCCAGCGCGGCCATTGCGGCGGCATGCACGTGCGCCGCGGGTACCGCCGTTCCGCCGAATTCGAGATCCATCGTGGCGCAGGCATCGTGCACCACGGTGACGGGGTAACCGAAGTCGGCGGCGGCGCGGGAGGTCGCTTCCACGCACATGTGGCTCATCGCACCGATCACCACCAGCTCCTCGACGCCCTGTTCGTCCAGCATCTGTTTCAGGCCGGTGTCGCGGAACGAGTTGGGGTAGTTCTTGACGACGACAGGCTCACCTTCGACGGGCGCCACGGCGGGGATAATCTGCACCCCATCGCTTTCCGGCACGAAGATCGGCGCGTCGGGCGCGGCGAATTCATGCCGGGCATGGATGATCAGTTCGCCCTTGGCGCGAGCCGCGGCGATGAGGCGGGCGGCGTTGGCGAGGGCGGGTTCGATGCCGACCAGCGGCACCTTGCCGGTGGGCAGGTATTCGTTTTGAAGATCGACGACGACGATTGCGCGCTTGCTCATGGGATTTCCTCTTTCTTAGAAGGTGTAGGACTCGCCGTCCGCGGGAACCAGCACGCGCTCGGGATCCATGCCCGTTGCCTCGATGTGGTCGTGCAGGTCCTGGCGCGTCTGCATGGCGTGATTGACGGCTTCCATGTGGCTGCCGATCACCTTGGCCTGTGGCGCTGCCTGGTAGGCCCGGTAGAGATCGTCCTTGCCCATGATGATGGAGCCATCCCACCCCAGCATTCGCGCATAGCCGGTGTTGAGGACGATCACGTCCGGCTGGTACTGCTGGATCGACTCTTCGACCTGCGCGTTCCAGATGGTGTCTCCGGCCAGGTACACCGTCTCGTGGCCCGAGCGCTGGAAGACGACGCCCATCACTTGCCCGAGAGCTTCTCCGGCAACCGCCATGGTCTGGTCATCGCCATGCTGTCCACCGGTGATGCTCAGCTGCGTCCCGTTGAAGACGGTGTCGCGGGTCAACACGCGCACGTCGGTGAAGCCATCCTGGCGGATGCTTTCGGCATCGGCCTCGTTCTGGACAAACAGTGGAAGATTCCTGGGCAGGCTGCGCTTGGCCTCGTCATCCCAGTGATCGGCGTGGGTATGGGTGACGATGATGGCGTCGGCGTCCATCACCTCGGACATCGGCATCGGCAGCTCGACCAGTGGGTAGCGCACCTCGCTGTTGTAGGTGCCCTCGAAGCCGGGGTAGGCGTCCTTCGCCGCGAGCATCGGGTCGATCAGGAACGTGGTGCCGGCGTAGTCCAGCTTGATCGTCGCGTTGCGGATCTGCTGGAAAACGACCGCGCCCGCGTCTTCGGTGTTGGCGTCCGGGGTGGCGGCGGGGCTGGTGGCGCCGCAGGCGGCGAGCGCAAGGGCCAGAGTCGCGACGGCAGCGCCGCGCAGCAAGGTTCGATGGGTCATGGGAGTCTCTGGGTCGAGTGGAATGACGGCCATTGTCCGGAGATGGTGTGCTCGGCACCATTGGCCCAAATGACAGTTACCGATACAATCGGGCCATTCTTTTCGCACCCGCCGGAGGCCTCCATGCAGCCCGTTCGCGTCGCCGTGCTGGCGTTCGATGGCATCAACCTGTTCCACCTGTCCGTTCCCGGCCAGGTGTTCGGCGTCCAGCCCGCGCCACCGGGCCTGCCGCCCTATGAGGTGCGCTATTGCGCGCCCACACCCGGCCCCGTGCGCACGATGCAGGGGCTGCAGATCGACGTGCCGGACGGACTGGACGCAATGCGGCGGGCCGATATCGTCATCGTGCCGGCGTGGGATCATCCGGAGACGCCCGCGCCCGCCGAGCTCACGCAGGCGTTGCAGGCGGCGCATGCGCGCGGCGCACAGGTGGTCGGGCTATGCCTGGGCGCGTTCGTGCTGGGCGATGCGGGCCTGCTCGACGGCCGCCGCGCCACCACGCACTGGGCCGCGCGCGACGTATTCGCCCGCCGCTTTCCTACCGCCGATTTCCGCCCGGACGTGCTGTACATCGACGACGGCAGCATCGTCACGTCCGCCGGAACCGTCGCCGCGATCGACTGCTGCCTCAACCTCCTACGCGTGCGTCACGGCGCCGAGGTGGCCAACCGCATCGCGCGGCTGTTGGTGACGCCGCCGCACCGTCAGGGCGGGCAGGCGCAATACATCGAGCAGCCGGTGCCCGGGCTGCCCAGCGAGAACCGCCTGCCGGGCGTGCTGGACTGGGCGCGCGAGCGTCTGGCCGAACCGCTGTCGGTGGACGCACTGGCCGACGCCGCCCACATGAGTCGCCGCACCTTCACCCGCCGCTTCCGCGAGGCGACCGGGACCACGGTCGTGAAGTGGCTGGCGTCGGAACGGCTGGCGCGCGCGCAGCAGCTGCTTGAAACCACCGACCTGCCGATCGAGCAGATCGCCACCGAGGCAGGCTTCGGCACGGCGCTGTCGCTGCGCCAGCACTTCGCTGCGCAGCTGGGGACACCGCCTTCCGCCTATCGACGGAACTTCTGCGGCGACGGCAGCCGGCAGCTGGAGTCCCCGGTTGCCGGTCGGTCCACCACAGATACCCGTAGCACGCATCATCGGGATGACGGTTGATCGCCACGCATGACTCGCTTGTCAGGGCATCGCCTGGAATCCGACACCCGCATTGCGTGAAGGGAATAATTCTGGCCAAATTGTTCCCTCGACACATCGCACGAAGGCCGCCATGAAATACGCCACCCAGATCAAGCCGATCAGCTACCTGAAGAACCACGCGGCCGAAATCGTCACCACGCTGGAGCAGACCCGCGAACCGCTGTTGATCACCCAGAACGGCGAAGCCCGGCTGGTGGTGATGGATGTGGACTCCTGGGAACAGCAGGAACAGACCATGGCCCTGCTCAAACTGCTGGCGCTGGGCAACCGCCAGATCGAGGATGGACACTACAAGCCCGCCGACGCGGTGCTGGCCAGCCTCGACAACGACAACGACGCATGACATGACCGTGCAAGTGGTCATCCTGCAGGGCGCGGAAGCGGACCTGCACGAATTGCGCCGTTACCTGCTCCGCCGCTTTGGCGCATCCCGCTGGCGCGACAGCAAGCAGGAAATCACACGCGCGCTTGCGCGCATCGCTTCGCAGCCGCAGGCAGGCAAACTGCCGGAGGAGCTGCTGGCCCTGAATCTGGTCCAGTACCGGCAGGTGCTGTCGGGCATGAACCGCATCATCTATGAACTGCGCGGCGACGTGGCCTATGTGCACGTGATCTGCGACGTGCGCCGCGACCTGCGCGCGGTGCTGCTGCGGCGCATTCTGGAGACGAAAGCCGGTTGATGCCACGAATCGCGGGGCTGTGACAACCAGCCAATTCGCGAAGCACTCCTGGGCACGGGCGCGTGGCTGCACGCCTACACCCGGCCCGCGCATCGTCCCCGCGAAGCCACCTCAGCCGATAAGTGAACCTGACCCCGTTCCTGCGGGTCCGCTCTACAGGCTTACGCTGGTTCGGCCAGCAGCGTCGCGATTTCCGCGCCCAGGCGTAGGTCATCGAGTAACCCAAACAGTTGCCGGCGCAGGTTGCCACGACGATCGATGAGGCACAGCGTGGGCGTACCTTGCATGGCGTAAGCCTGCATGGTGAGCGGTTGCGGATATCGTTCCGGATCGCCATCGCGGTAGGCGTCCACGGCGACCGGGTAAGTGATCCGGTTCTCGTGCAGGTACACGGCAAGCGCTTCCGGCCCCATCGCATGGTGGTGCTCGAACACCGTGTGCAAGCCGATGATCGCAAGGTCGGTGTTGGTGAATGCCGCCGCGACCTTCAGACTCTGCGGCACCGCATGTTGTACGCAGCCGGGACACAACATCTGGAACGCATGCAGGAACACCACGCGCCCGCGCAGCGACGCCAGGGTCAAACTGTCGTCGGCATTCAACCATCGCGAGATTGACCAAGCAGGGGCTGATTGCAGGGCCATTGCGTCATCCATGCCTGGGAAGAGAGGTGGAAGCAAGCGTAGGACTGTGCGTGGGTAGGCGCAATGTTGGCGGCGGACAGACATGTGGCGGGTATTCAACAGCGGAGCTGGTCATCCACTTCGTGGGTTCCGCCCTACGCGGGCAGGTATCAGCGGACGTCGCGGCGGCGGCGCCGAGGTGGCCAACCGCATCGCGCGGCTGCTGGTGACGCCGCCGCACCGTCAGGGCGGGCAGGCGCAATACACCGAGCAACCGGTGCCCGAGCTGCCGAGCGAGAACCGCTTGCCGGGCGTACTGGACTGGGCGCGCGAGCGCCTGGCCGAATCGCTGTCGGTGGACGCATTGGCTGACGCCGCCCGCATGAGCCGCCGCACCTTCACCCGCCGCTTCCGCGAGGCGACCGGCACCACGGTCGTGAAATGGCTGGCGTCGGAGCGGTTGGCGCGCGCTCAGCAGTTGCTTGAAACCACCGACCTGCCGATCGAGCAGATCGCCACCGAGGCCGGCTTCGGCACCGCGCTGTCGCTGCGGCAGCACTTCGCCGCGCAACTGGGGACACCGCCTACCGTCTATCGACGGAACTTCTGCGGCGACGGCAGCCGGCCCCTGGAGTCCTGGGTTGTCGGACGCACATAGTTCACGTCGACCCATCGCCATTGGAAGTCCAACATAAGGGGCCAGAGTAAATATCCGTTTCAAACCGACATTTCCTCTGGCCCCTTTGTTCGCGATACCGATAAGTGAACCTGACTTCATTTTCGTGGAGCTTTCGACGCTCTCGTGAGGACAGGTCAGACATGGAGGATGTCATCCATTGCAGGCTCAATGGCATCGGCCTCCTCATCTTCGGGCGCCAATTCCATCGGCTGCTCCCACACCCGACGTTCAACCAGCAGAGGAATCTGGGCGAGCGCGCCGATGGGTTCAATGCGCATGGAGGTCAACTTCGACAAGAGTTCATCGAACACTTCTTCGGTGTGCAGCGACCACGTCGAAGCGAAGCAACGCCAAAATGACCAGCCTGCGCGTTCCAAAATCCGCTGCCGGTTCATGTCATGAGGCCAACGATCAGGCCCATGAAATTCGTCACCGTCGAGTTCGATAGCCAACCGCCGGTCCTCAGCCCCTTCCACCACCATGTCGATGCGATAGGCACCGACCTTGACCTGAGGAATGACGCGATAGCCCTTGTCCACCAGTTTGAGATACACCTGCTTCTCAAATCCTGATTCACACAAGGCAAGGAGGTCTTCGCTGGAGGATTGCCCTTGAAGCATGGGCTTATCGAAGTGGTTGAGCAGGGTCTTGCGGAGGTCTACCTCTGACAAGTCGGACAGCTGAACCGAGCGCACCAGATACATTCGATCGCGCGCACGGCTTGCCGCGACGTTGAAACGCTGCTCATAGCCCGTGCCGGACAGCGCGTGGTGCCGTTCGCGATCGGCCACAACGGACAGAAACATGATGTCTCGCTCGCTTCCCTGGAATGTCCGTGCGTCACCGCACTCGAACTTGCGCCGTATCAGCTCCCCTGCCGGACACCGTTCTCGCACGACTTCATCAATGTGTCTTGCCTGTTCCAGGCCAAGCAGAGAAACAACTCCCAACGTCCGACCCACCATAGCCGGATCTGCAAGGATCGTTTCGATCTCATCAGCGATGGCCAGCGCCTCGTGGTGGTTTTGATCCTTGCGGTCCCGCAGGCCCGATGGGACATACACATCAATCAGAGGCGGATCGAGCCTTTCCGACGCCAGTGGGATACGCAGCGGTTGAATCGAGTCTTTGTAGAAGGTGTGGTTCGAGTAGGCGATGATCGGCGCGACACACCGGAAGTGCTCGCGCAACATGACCTGGTGCCCCGCGAAAACACGGGCGGCAAGATCATAGAGCGACTTTTCGGGCGTCATGTCAGCCCCGTAGGGCTGCTGCCCCAGAAACCGCGCGCGCAGCGAGGTGATGTGCTCGGAGTTGATGAAGCCCCCGTCTGGCGAAACCTGTTTGTCATCGCCTACAACCAGGATCTTTTTGCCGCGCAGGATCGCAGGGAGTGCCCACAAATCAGACTGGCTTGCCTCGTCGACGATCACCAGGTCGAATTCACCGATTTCCGCAGGCATCGACTCAGAGATGCGTGCGTGGCTCATGATCCAGCAAGGCACGGCTCCGGCCGCGTCCGTCATGGCATCACGCGCATCGCGACGGTAGCGCGTGGCATTGGGCCCCGTGCCCTGCCCGATCCGGCGGATCGCCGTGGCATAGCCATTGAGTGCGGAAAGAATTTGGGGGGTCGCATTTCGCTTGGCTCTGAGCCATGCAGCCTTACCCACCAGCTCGCAATAATGCTTTTGCAGCCCAACGCCAAGGTTGCTTCGCTTTTCGGCAAGCGCTCTCAGTTCTTCCCTGCCCTCGATGGCTTCCAGATGACCGCGAACTCGGGCCCACGTCCAGCTTTTGCGCCAACGCGCAGGAACCGTTTCGTCGTCGCCAGAGTTTTTCGTCGGCACGCTCACAATCCTGTCCGCCCACCGCACAGCACCGGCATCGCGCAGGCGTTGTGCGCTGTCCTGGATGACATGTAAATGCGATTGCAGCGCGTGCACCCGCCGCAGTTCAGCCATCAGCTGGACATATTCCGCGGTCACTTGCTCCGCCTCAAACAACGGCTTGCCCAACATTTGCCGCGCAAAATCGCCCAGACGTTGAGAAATGGCGCCTTCGGTCCCTGCCAATTGTTCTTGGAATGCAGTGAGACCTTCGGCCGCACGCGCCATGGCTATGCGGCTCAGAAATTTGCGCAGTGCACTTTCAATCCCTGCCAGGCCCACAGAGCCACCATGCAACTGCTCGGTCGGCACGGTCCTGAAAACGCTGGCTGATTGGTTGATCAGCTGCTTGTCGAGGATGGTGCCGATGCGATGAGCGTTTCGAGCAAGCACCGCCTGCTTTTCCACCTTCCGCAAGTCGCTCTCACCCTCAGTCATCGTCGGAAAAGAAAGTGTCTCGGCGAATGTGTTCCACCGTGCGACAAATGACGAAAGCTGGGCGCGCATGTGCACGTGCCGCTGGACGTGCCTCCAAGCATCGGCGTCCTGCGGTGGGAGACCTGAGACGCGCACGCCCGAGATGTGCTCTTTCGCCTCACCTGCACCAATTGAAATGGCGCCGAACGGTTTCCCTGAATCAGCCGCTCGGTTGACCGCCGCCAGTGTTTTCGGCGAAGCGAAACCAGCGACCGGAAAGACTACGGGCCGTTTGAGAAAATCCGCTCTCGCAGCGACAAGATCGTCGATGTCACCAAACATTGCCTCGAAGGCATGGCGCTCGGCAACAAGGGAAGAGGAACGACATTTCTCACGGGCAGCCTGTCCCCACGCGGGCGCGCCACTTTCCAGCGCAGACACATCCGTTTGGGCCAGCTGAACGGTGTTGAGAAGCGTCGCCGCGGCCCCGTGGACCTCATGCGTGTTTCCGATCAGGGCAAGGTTCGGTGCAGTCGCTATGTCCTCATCGAGGTGTCTGAGGCTTGTGATCGTCCGGTGCAGCTCTGCCACGTGCGGGGCGTCGGGCAGCTGATCGGCCTGCGGAAGTTTCGTGCTGAGATACGCGAGGTCGTCACCGACTTGCCGACGGGATTGGCGAAGGTTGGCCACCTCTTCTTCCGTCAATGGTGGCTGATGCTCTGGGCCGATGGTGATTTCATCATCGAACCACCCATGCTCATCCGCACCTTGCAGCAGAAGCTCGGCAGCCTTTTGTGCGCGCAAATTTTCGCCATCCAGGTTGATCTGGCCAAGCTGCGCCATGGCGATCACGTCAACTCGGGCATCGAGCTGGGCAAGCTCGTGATGGATGCGATCTATGGCGGTATGCAGCGCCGCGATCGCATGCTCCGTGGCTTGCACGTTGAGCTGGGAAACTTGGTGCTGGATCGCTTCGATCGAAGCTTGGAACTGCCGCACACCCTCTCGATCCGTGGCCAGGAGGGCGACGGTCAGTGGACGGACTTCATCGGGAAGTTTGGCCTGCAACACCTCCAACGCGGGTTCACCACGGGAGGTCACCAATACCCTCCGGCCGGTTGCCAAGTAATGGCAGATCACGTTGGCGATCGTGTGGGTCTTTCCTGTTCCAGGAGGACCTTGGACGGTCACACCAGGTGCACGTTCAAGCCGCTCGATGATGGTGACTTGTTCGTCGTTGTGCGGCAACGGGAAGTAAAGCTCCTGAATGGGACCGCCCCCGCTGCCGCCTCGGCCACCGCTGGACAGTCCACGGAAACCGCCCGACATGTGTTCGATCACCTCATTGGATGGCGGCGTCACCAAAGCTAGCGGCCCGAGCGGGATCGTTTCCGCCGCGGCGACCTTCTCTTTGAGCCGCTTCAAATCTTCCAGCAGAAAATTGTTCTGCCTGGGACGCGCCAGGAGCACCCAGCCGTCCGTAACGACCAGATCTTCCCCGGGTGTGGGACACGCTTGGCCCTGGGAAAGCACCTCTCGATAGCTGCCATTTGAATCGAGGTTTCCCGCAACCAGCCTCATCACCGGACTGTATGACGAAACGTCGAATGGCGAGAAACCACCGGCCCCCGGTCGCGCGAGCTGTGCCTTGGCGGCCAGTTCGGTTTCGGCGGTCCCTGGGATTTGCGCAAGCACAAATGCATCGAGTTCCAATCGCACATCGGTCTCGCGCGGGCGAAGCTCGATGGCCATGGTTAGATCATCAATGCTGATTTCGACCGCTTGCGTCAGCAGCGGATACTCAAAGGTTGACGTGCTCCCACCGGAAGGGATTTGCCACGAAGCGACACCCACGCCCCATACCAGCTCTTGTGGCTTGGCGGTTTCTTCTGCCTCGATTTGGTGTTTGAGCGTGAAAAAGTTGCCGTAGACCTCGATGGACTGTCGCCGGGGCTTTTCGCGCTCAGCCCACCGCGCCCAGTCAATGGAGTATTCATCGAACGCCCGGTCAACCCTTTGCCGGAAGTCTTCCGGATCGGCTTCTGGATCTTGGTCGAAGTGCGCTTCTATTTCGGCGACGTTGAGCTCGGGCGGTCGTCCATGCGGATCGGCGGCCGCTGAAACGAATGGATGAATTTCCGATGGCGCGACTGGCGCGTCCTGAGGTTCGAGTCGATCAACCCGAAGCCAGATGTGATCACCTTGGGCCTCAACATTGAAGGAGAGCCCGGGCAACGAAGACAGGTCCGCCGGGAAATACCGCAGACCTTTGTGCGTTGAGAGCCGGAACCCTCCGGGCTTAACGACTTTTGCTTGTTCCTGGATGTAGTCGAGAAGCCCAACCAGAAGATCTTTTGCACCCGGCATCGGCTTTCCCCTTCCTTGCACGTTCAATGAGCCAAGCATGTCTCATGCCAGCTTACGCTCCGGGTCCTGACAGGTCCAAGTATCGCCAAGTATTTGGCGATTAGACCCAGTCCACCCGCTCCTTGGACAGGCGCAAGTTTTCCTGTTGCGACACCAAGCGCAGAACGGCATGCGTCTGATGGTAGTCGGCCCACGCCTGAACCAGCTCACGATCCACAAAATGCGGCACGGTGCCGAAGAACAGGGTCAGGTTCACTTACATCCCCCCCAAAAAAGTGAACCTGACCCCGTTTTTGGCGGAGCGGCTGGCGCGCGCACAGCAGCTGCTTGAAACCACCGACCTGCCGATCGAGCAGATCGCCACCCAGGCCGGCTTCGGCACCGCGCTGTCGCTGCGGCAGCACTTCGCTGCGCAACTGGGGACACCGCCTTCCGCCTATCGACGGAACTTCTGTGGTGACGGCAGCCGGCGGCTGGAGTTACAGGGTGTCGGGCGCACATAGTTCACTGCATCACGTCCGCTAGCGGCCAGAAGCAGCTGTACTGGCTACAAGCGTCGATACGACAGCGCTCGATCAGCTGGTGGCCGGGTAATCCGTATAGCCTGTGGCACCCCCACCGTAGTAGGTCTCGCGGTCGGGCAAAGCGAGCGGCACATCGCGCCGCAAGCGCTCAACCAAGTCGGGGTTGGCGATGAACGGCTGCCCGAATGCCGCCAAATCGATGGTGCCTTCGCCGACCAGTCGGATGGCCCGATCGCGCATCATGCTCCCGGCGAGGATCACGGTACCGCCGTACGTCTTCTTGAATTTTCGCAGGAACGCCTCGTCCAGCACTGACACGCCGTGGGCGTGGTTGTCGTTGAGATGCGCGTAGGCCAGGTCGCGCTTGCCGAGTTCTTCGGCCAGGTAGAGGTAGCTTGCCTCGTTCTCTACGTACTCGGGCATGTCGAACTGCCGGTTGTGCGGCGCCAAGCGGATACCGACCCTGTTCGGACCGATACGACGTGCGATCGCATCCACGGTATCCAGGATCAGGCGTGCCCGGTTGGGCAACGAGCCACCGTAAGCATCGCGACGGTCGTTGACCACTGGATTGAGGAACTGTTCGAACAGGTAGCCGTTGGCGGCGTGTACTTCGATGCCGTCGAAGCCGGCGGCGATCGCGTTCGCCGCGGCCTGTTCGAAGTCGTCGACAATCCGCGGCACCTCATCGGTGGTCAATGCGCGCGGCGGACTTGGCTCGGCCTGACCGCGCGTACCGTCTTCGCGATAGACGAATGCCATGCTCTTCGGATCACTCGCCACGCGACGTGTGCTCGAGCTCACCGGCTGACCGCCGCCGGGCTGCAGCGAGGTGTGCGACATGCGGCCCACGTGCCAGAGCTGGGCGAAGATCACACCTTGCCGGGCATGCACGGCCTCCGTCACCAGCTTCCAACCGGCCACCTGCTCGGCTGACCACATGCCGGGCACGTCGATGTAGCCCTGCCCTTCCGGCGACACCGGGGTGCCCTCGCTGATGATCAGGCCAGCGCTGGCACGCTGCGCGTAGTACTGGGCGGTTAGCGCATTGGCGATACAGCCGGGAGCGCGGGCGCGGGTCATCGGCGCCATGGCGACGCGGTTGCGCAAGGGCGTCGCCGCCAAGTCATACGGTTGGAACAGTGCAGATGTCATGTTGTCGTTTGTCTCGGTGCAGGCGATGACAACGATATGAGGTTGACACTGACGCCCGCAATGGCGCTTTATGTCCCGATAAAGGGGAAATGTTGTCCCCAATAGGCCGCGAAGAATGATGCCGCTTGACTCCTTGAACGGCCTGATCACCTTCGTTACGACCGCCCGGGCAGGCACTTTCACGGAGGCTGCGGCGACGCTGGGCGTATCCCGCTCGGCAGTAGGCAAGGCCATCTCCCGCCTGGAAGGCCGCCTTGGCGTGCGTCTGTTCCACCGCACGACGCGGCGTATCTCGCTTACCGCAGACGGCGAGGCTTACTACGCGTCGTGCGCCGCCGCGCTGGAGGAGATCGCTGCCGCCGAGGCCAGCCTTGGCTCGAAGTCGCACCTCCCGGTCGGGCGGTTGCGCATCGACATGCCAGCCTCGTTCGGGCGCCACGTGATCCTGCCCATCCTGTTGCGCATCGGCGCGGCGCATCCGGACCTGCAGTTCACCGTGACCTTCAACGACCACCTGCTCGATCCGGCCGAGGAGGGCATCGACCTGCTCATCCGCTTCGGCGGGCTCGAACAAGCAGGCAATCTGGTCGCGCGCAGACTGGGCAGCCAGCGGCTGGTACTGTGCGCCTCGCCGGCCTACGTGCGGGCACATGGCGTCCCGCTATCGGTGGAGGATCTGCATTCGCACCGCAGCATCGTCGGATTCCGGCATGGGCAACCGATGGCATGGCGGATGGGTACCGACGCCTCGGCCGATGCTTTCGTACCCGTCGGCACCCACCAGTTCAGCGATGGCGATGCTGTCATCGACGCCGCTGTCGCCGGCCTCGGCATCTGCCAGATGCCGATCTCGCTGGTCCGGCCGCACCTGCAGTCCGGCGCGTTGCAGCTGGTGCTTGACGATTGCTCGCAGCAGCACATTGAGATCCATGCACTCTGGCCGCAGACGCGTCATCTACGGCCGAAAGTGCGTCACGTGGTGGACGAGTTGGCGAAGCTGGCGGCGCGAGGAACGTTCGATTGACGAATCCCCCCTCAAGGGCCGCTTTGGGTCGATAGCGGATATCCAGCTAGCCAGCTACGTCCCCGACAATCACCGGTAATGTTGCGCCCAGTCCGTCCCCTTTAGCTCCTTTGTATATCGACGACGGCGGCATCGTGACGGCTGCTGGTGACGCCGCCGCAGGTGGCCACTTTCACTCTGATCGGCCCGCCCGCGCCATGGGTTTCCGATGCGCCCAGCGGACCGATACGGGGTTGGCTCCATCAGGTGTACTCGGTGCGGGGCCCGATCCTCGAGCCGCTCTCGCGGCGGCGCTGACGCGGGAGCGGTGTTCGGAAGCCTTACGCTGACGTCGGGTGCGCTCCCACGATCTCAGCGGTCATCTGGAACGAGCGCAGCCTCAGTTCGAAGTCGAATATGTCCGAGACCACCATCAGTTCGTCGGCGCCGGTGCGCGCGACCAGGGCCTGCATGCCTGCGCGCACCGTGTCGGGGCTGCCGATGATGCTATGCGCCAGCATGTGCGAGGCCTGGACCTTTTCCTGCGGGGTCCAGTAGGCCTCGATGTCGTCGATGGGCGGCTGGGTCAGGCCGCGCGTGCCGCGGAAGATGTCGGTGAACGCCATCTGCTGGCTGGTGGCGAGGCGCCGGGCCTCGGCATCGGTGGGCGCGGCCACGATGTTGACGCCCACCAGCGCATAGGGCCGGTCGAGCTGCGCCGAGGGCTTGAACCGCTCACGGTAGATGGCCAGCGCCTGGTCCAGCGCCTGCGGCGCGAAGTGCGAGGCGAAGCCGAAGGGCAGGCCGAGCTCGGCCGCGAGCTGGGCGCCGAACAGGCTGGAACCCAGGATCCACAATGGAACTTCGGTGCCCGAGCCGGGCACCGCTTCGATCCGCTGGCCCGGCTGCACCGGCGCCAGCCAGGCCTGGAGTTCCTGCACGTCCTGCGGGAAGTTGTCGGAGTTGCCCGGCGGGCGGCGCAGCGCGCGCAGGGTCATCTGGTCGGTGCCCGGCGCGCGGCCGAGGCCCAGGTCGATGCGGCCGGGGAACAGCGTGGCCAGCGTGCCGAACTGCTCGGCGATGATGTAGGGCGAGTGGTTGGGCAGCATCACGCCGCCGGCGCCGACCCGGATCTTTCGGGTTCCGGCGGCCACGTGGGCGATCACCAGCGAGGTCGCCGCGGTGGTGATCGCCGGCATGTTGTGATGCTCGGCGATCCAGAAACGCTGGTAGCCCCAGTCCTCTGCCTGGCGGGCGAGCTCACGCGCCTCGTCGAGCGCGGTGCGGCGGTCGTCTCCCTCGCGTACGCGGCCGAGCTCGAGGATCGACAGGCGCGGCATGATATGGCCAGTCATCGGGCTACCGCCGGGGCGGCTGCGCCTGGCGCGGATGAGTGGGGGTAATGAAGGCGCATGAAGGACATCGGCTAACTCCAGGAAAGGGGGCTGAGGCGCGGGCCAAGACTACTACCTGCTGTGCCGCCACCTACGCAGCTTTCTGTTTCTCCGCAGGCGCAGGCGGGGTATCCAGCCAGACGGCGCCGTACCGGGTGTATTGCACCGGCGTGTGAATACGCTGGCCCAGTTGGTCGGCGGCAGTACGAACCCAGAACGGATCGCGCAGCAGCTGGCGCCCCACGAACACCAGATCCGCGCGACCATTGCGGAGGATCTCTTCTCCCTGCCGTCCGCTGGTAATCAAGCCGACGGCCCCTGTGGCAATGCCGGCCTCGCGACGGAGCAGCTCAGCCGCGGTCACCTGGTAGTTGGGATAGCTCTGGACCTTGACTGGCGCGATCCCCCCCGAGCTGCAATCGATGAGATCAACCCCCTGACCCTTCATCAGCTTGGCGTATTCCACAAAAGATTCGGGCGTGTTGCCACCGTCGGTGTAATCAGTGCTGGAGATGCGGACGAAAAGTGGCCCGCGCCAGTACTGCTTCACCTTGTCGATGACCTCCCCGAGGAGCCGGTAGCGGCGTTCGGCGTCGCCGCCGTACTCGTCGGTCCGCGTGTTGGACAGTGGAGAGAGGAACTCGTTGAGCAAGTAGCCGTGCGCAGCATGGATCTCCAGCACATCGAAACCCGCCGCCCCGGCGCGCTGTGCCGCCTGCCCGAACGCATCCACCACCTGCCCGATTTCATCCTTTGAAAGGGCCTTGGGCACCGGGCGATCTTCGCTGAAAGGGATCGCGGACGGTGCGATCAAATTGACGCCCGTCAGGAGAACGTTGCGCCCGCCATGGCCGATCTGCGCTCCGACCTTGGCTCCGAAGCCATGCAACAGGTCGACGAGGCTTTTCAGGCCGTCCACATGGGCGTCACTCCAGATGCCCAGGTCTCCGTCGGCGGTCCGCCCGTCACGAGTGATCGCCAGGGTTTCCGGGAAGATCAATCCCACCTGCCCTTGGGCACGCGCGCCGTAATGGACCCGGTGCCAGTCGGTCACAAAACCATCCTCCGCGGCGACGTGCATGCACATGGGCGACATGACCACACGATTGCGTAGCTCAAGGCCTGCGATCTCGAAGGGGGACAGCAATAAAGAACTCATATCAACTCCGTAGGGATGCTTGAAGGTGTCGGCGTTGAGACATGCTAGAGTCACTTCATCTGTGGCATCTACTGCACAAAACTGTAGGTAGTACAAAAAAGCGTAGCGTATGAATACAAAACCGGAAAGAAGACTGAGGGACTACCAGGAAGCGCCTGGCTGTGCGATCGAAGCGGCACTGCACATCATGGGCGGCAAGTGGAAGGGGGTGATCCTCTACCACCTGCTGAGGGACGGCACCCATCGGTTCAACGAGTTGCAGCGGGCCCTGAAAGGCATCACCGCACGGCTGCTGGTAAAGCAATTGCGGGAACTGGAAGCAGACGGGCTGGTGATCCGAACCGTTTTTCCGGTGGTACCTCCACGGGTGGAGTACGCGATCAGCGCCGAGGGGCGCAGTCTCGAGCCTTTCCTCGTGGGGCTCAGCGGATGGGGGGAGAAGTGGCTTGACGCGCGGGGCGTTGAACTGTCCGAACCGGCCTCCAAGGCTGGCGGACGGCAAGCGGCAAAGTCGCCGCGATAGCGGGCCCCGATTGCAGGGCGGATCCGCGCTCCTTGAAACAGACCTTTACATTGCGCGCAATGTATTTATGTACAATCGATCGTAAGCGCCTCGCTTACAAGTGGAGAGCGCACTACCTGAAGATTTTTTGGAGGCGTCATGAAGGCTTATCGGATTTCGCACGGCGGAAAGATCGACGGACTGCAGTTGCAAGACATTGTCGAACGTCCTGTCGGACCCTACGAGGTACGGGTGAAAGTAAGAGCCGTGTCGTTGAATTATCGCGACCTCATGGTTGCCAACGGCGCATACCCGGTAAAGGTAGACATTCCGATCATCCCCTGTTCCGACGGTGCGGGAGACGTGATCGCGGTCGGCTCGATGGTCAGTCGGGTCCAACCGGGTGACCGGGTGGCGGCATCCTTCTTCCCCCACTGGCTCGAAGGCAGGCCCGATCCAGCCAAGGTGCGGAACGCCCTGGGTGGTGACATCGACGGCATGCTTGCCGAGGAAGTCACATTGCACGAGGACACTCTCGTGAAGATCCCGGAACAGCTGGGCTATGTCGAAGCGTCCACGCTCCCATGCGCGGGTGTCACCGCGTGGAATGCCATCTTCGAGTCCTCCGACGTGCGGCCGGGCGGTACCGTTCTCCTGCTCGGCACGGGCGGCGTTTCAATCCTGGGCTTGCAGATGGCCAAGGCCGCAGGCCTGCAGGCAATCATCACCTCGTCCAGCGATGAGAAGCTGGTGCAAGCCCGTGCCCTGGGTGCGGATGAGACGATCAATTACCGTACGACCCCCGAGTGGCAGGACGAGGTGCTGCGTCTGACCGGCGGCAAGGGCGTTGACGTGGTGCTGGAAGTAGGCGGGCAGGGAACCGTCAACCGCTCTGTCGCGTCCACGGCCGTGGGCGGGACCATTGCCGTCATTGGCGGTGTCAGCGGCTTCGGTGGAGAGGTCAATCCGACCACCCTGTCGATCACTGCCAAGCGCATGGTTGGCATCTACGTTGGCAGCCGGGGCATGCTTGAGCAGGCCGCCGGACTCGTTGCTGGAGCCGGCATAAAGCCCGTGGTCGACCGCGTGTTCCCGTTTTCCGAGGCGAAGGAGGCTTACCGCTATCTTGAGTCGGGAGCGCATTTCGGCAAGGTCGTGATCGACTTGACGCACTAGGCGATGCCCACTTCCGCACCGGGACTCGAGATGCCGGAGAAAAAAGCGCCCGCTGCCCATGACGACTTGCTGTCGCTCGACCGGCAGGTGTGTTTCAGCCTCTATGCTGCATCGAACCTCGTCACCCGCCAGTACCGGCCACTGCTGGCCGAACTCGGACTCACATTCCCGCAGTACCTGGTGATGCTGGTGTTGTGGGAATCCGAGCCACAGACTGTCAACGCCATCGGTGAACGCCTCCACCTGGACAGCGGCACCCTGACGCCGCTTCTCAAACGGCTGGAAACCAACGGGTTTGTGCTGCGGCGACGTGATGCAGCCGATGAGCGACGGGTGTTGATCTCCCTTACGGACGCCGGGCGCGCGCTCCGCGCCCCCGCGCGGCAGATTCCTGAAGTTTTCCGGCGGGATGTGTCCTTCTCGGCGGCCGAAACCGAGTCCCTCGCCACCAGCCTGGATCAGCTCATCTCGGCACTCGGGCGCTAAGCTGTCATCGGTAAAGGGGTCGGAGTAGGGCACTCATGTCTCAACACCCGGAACGCCACGAAAGCCTGTTTTGCGAAAATCAGATGTCGATCGGCATTGTGCTTCCGATCCGCGCAACCGGGAGCGAGGATGTAGACGTTCGCCAGCAGCTGGGATTGGCCGCGCTTGCCGACCAGCTCGGCTTCGCCGCTGTCTGGGTGCGCGACGTTCCGTTGAATGGGCCGTGGTATCCCGAGGCGTTCGGCCATCCGGAACCCTTCGCGATGCTGGGGGCCATTGCCGCGGCGACCTCGCGCATCGCGATCGGCACCGCAGCGACCGTGCTGACGCTCCGGCATCCGCTCCATATCGCCAAGGCCGCGATCTCACTTGACCGCTTGGCGCCGGGCCGCTTCGTGCTGGGCCTCGGATCCGGCGATCGGCCGGAAGAGTTTGCCGCGTTCGGGGCGGATTCCAACGATCGCAGGGAACTCTATCGCGCGCACTGGACCGAACTTGCCGCGGCGTTGGAGCAGCCGCCACGCATCCTGCGAGCGGCGTCCAATCCGGACAACGCGTTCGAGCTTCGGCCTTCTGCGCAAAGCATCATCCCCATGCTCGCTGTCGGTTCCGGCGGTCAGAGCCTCAACTGGATCGCGCGTAACGCCTGCGGATGGGCGACCTATCATCGCCCGCCCCAGGTGCAGCGCGACCGGCATGCGCTTTGGCGGACGGCGGTCGAGCGCTCCGCGGGCGGCCAGTTCCGCAGTTTCAGCGTGGCGCTGGCCATTGAACTCGTCGAAGACCGCGCAGCTCCGGCCGAAGAGATCGAACTCGGCTATCGCTCCGGCTCGCTGGCACTGGTCGACGTGCTGGAAGCCATGCGGGATGCCGGCACCCACCACGCGCTTCTCAACCTCGCGCCGAACGGCATGCAGGCGCATGAACACCTGGAGATCATCGCCCGCGACGTGCTGCCTGCTTTTGGCTAAGAGGACGGCGCGGCAATGCATCCAGCACGAGTGCGAAGGCCGGTTAGTTAACGCCCTTAATCGATCGGCCTGTTTCAAGTATGTTGCCGACATGAGATTCACGGTGAAGCTTTCGGCCGTCGCTTTGTCTTGAGAGGTCCGTCGTCACCGCCAATACCGGCCGCTGCATCCACGAGCAAGGCAGTGACCAAGCCTTCCAGCGCAATCACGAATGTGCAGTTACGATAATTCCGCATTCGTCAGAGGAGGCACTTCGGATGGCTTCTCATCAGAAGCGGCTTTTTCTCCATGTACGCTACGGATCGCGCCGCCCTCGTTTTCCCAGCTTGCAAGTGCTTTCGCGCGAAGCTGCAACGGGGTCGGGGATTGCAGGTCTTCGTCAGACATAAAAAGCTCCGAAACAGCAAGGCTCGTACACTGGATTCAGTGGTAACCGACGGTCATCACATAGTCTCGAAGCAGCGATTCCTCGTACTCGACTTCCCGCATGAGCGCTTGCAGCGCATCGCGGGCATTGAGCACTCCCACTGGCCGGGAATCCTCGTCTGTCACCGGAACGTTCTTCAATCCACGCGCTTTCATCTTCGACCACACTTCGTCCATCCGATCTCCTGGCCGACAAGCAAGAACATCGCGCACCATTACAGATGAAACCGCGGTGGTGCAGCCGCATCCTTGGCATCGACTGATCTGGTCGACGACGTTGGTCTTGGTCACGACGCCCGCCAGCACACCATTTACGTCGCAAATCACCACAAGGTCGGTCCCGGTATTGCGCAAGAGTTTGGCGGCCTCAATGAGTTGCGCGTCGTCGGCAAGCATGACGAGCCGCTCGCGCGCTACAGGCAGCGATGCTTCAACGAATATCATGGTACTCCTCCGGGTTCACGCTCGCGTTCATTTGAAGACTATATGCAGGGTGGCCATGGCACCGGCAATGGCCAATGCGAGACAGGTCAGACGCATCGCTACCAGCACCGTGAACCTGGCACGTGAGTGCATGTAATCCTCAATGACCACCTGCAGACCGAGCGCCGTGTGATGGAACAACGCCAGCAGCAACAGGATCATCGCAACGGCATTCAATGGTGCCCTCAACCACACCAGGAAGGTGGCGTGGTCACTGTGGGTATGCGCGATGAGCGACGCGACGAACCAGAGCGTGAGCGGGATGAGCGCGATGGCTGAAACGCGCTGGGCCCACCAGTGCTCGACGCCCGCCTTCGCCGATCCGAGCCCGGCCGCACGGGCCACGGGGGATCGCATGTCGTGACTGCCCATGTCCTAACTCCCTCTCAAGAGCATGGCGAGCACCCAGGCCAACACGGTCAACACCACACTCGCCACCACCACGGCCCAGCCGGACAGATAAATGGAACGCAACTCGAATCCCTGCACGGCATCGAAGAACAGATGGCGGATGCCTCCGCAAAGATGCAAGAAGAACGCCAGGGTGGCTGCCACCAACAGGGCTTGGCCGACCCAGGAGCCGATAACGCTTTGTACGAGGCTATAGGGGCTCGGTCCTGATGCGGCAGCGAGCAACCAGAGCACCAATACGATGGCACACACGCTCAGCATGACGCCGGTGATGCGATTGACGATCGACAGGACCGAAGTCAGCTGCGGGCGATAGATCTGGATATTGGGAGATCGGGGCATCGGCCGTTTCCGCACATGATTTGACGTTTTTTCCATGAGGTCCGCCGTCAGCCCCTGCGCTCGATCATCTGCCGCTTGATCTCCGCGATGGCCTTGCCTGGGTTCAGGCCCTTCGGACACGTCCGGGTGCAGTTGAGGATGGTGTGGCATCGGTAAAGGCGGAAGGGGTCTTCGAGTGCGTCGAGCCGTTCATCCGCTGCGTCGTCACGACTGTCGGCAAGCCAACGCCAAGCTTGGAGCAGTACCGCAGGGCCCAGGAAACGGTCGCCATTCCACCAATGACTGGGGCAGCCCGACGTGCAGCAGAAACACAGAATGCACTCGTAAAAGCCATCGAGCTTGTGACGTTCCTCCACCGATTGAAGTCGTTCGCGCTCGGGTTCTGGCGTTCTGGACTTGAGCCATGGCTCGATCGCGGTGTATTGCGCGAATACATGCGTGAGATCCGGAACAAGATCTTTGACGACCGGCATGTTCGCCAGCGGATAGATGGTTGCTGGCGAAGCCAGGTCAGTGATGAATCGCATGCAGGCGAGCCAGTTCGTGCCATCCATGGTCATGGCGCAGGAGCCGCAGATGCCTTCGCGGCATGAGCGCCGGAACGTAAGGGTTGGATCGACCTTGTTCTTGATCCAGAAAAGTGCGTCCAACGTCATTGGGCCGCAGTCGTCGAGATCGACTTCAAACGTATCCAGGCGCGGATTGGCGGTGGAATCTGGATCGTAGCGGTAGATCTGGAACCGTTTGGTTCGCGTCGCGCCGACAGGCACCGGCCACGTCTTGCCGTTCTTGATACGCGATTCCGGGGCTATCCCCATATTGCGCGGTACTGGAAAACGCTTGAGCAGGGTTGCGCGCGGAACCTGATCCGATCCCTCGATGATCATCAGTCGATCCGGGTCACGGGTGGGGGACGCCAGCTGGGTGGCGCGCGGCAAGTCATTGATCGGTTTGCGGGACATGATTTGTGGTTCGTGCCCAGAGTCACCGAGAAAGGTCATGCAAAAGTAGTCCCGCGAGCGGGAGATATCCGTGAAGGTTCTTCAAATGTGCGCGATCTGCGTCGGCTCCAGCGGGGGAGGGCGGCATGCCGTCTGGTAAAAACCGGCTCGCTTGCCCTGGCCGACGTGCTGGAAGCCATGCGGGATGCCGGCACCCACCACGCGTTTCTCAACCTCGTGCCGAACGGCATGCAGGCGCATGAAAACCTGGAGATCATCGCCCGCGACGTGCTGCCTGCTTTTGGCTGACCTTGGCCCGCTGCTTCTGCGCCTGCAGGATCCGGGGCAGGCTTCCCTCGATGAAGCCGAGGCGCGCGGGACGCTCGACGCGGACTACCGGGGGCCGGTCATGGCTGGCGACCTCGACGCGATCACGAGTCCAGCCCACGTCCTCATCATTGACGGCATCCTCGATGTGGGCAGGCGACTGGCCATCGCGGAGGCCGAAAGGGCGCTGCAGCACTTCGGCAAGATCGTGCCCGATATCTGAGCATTGAAACAGCCCTGCCTACAGGGATGGATTGATCAGATACTTCTCGCCGGTCGACTTGCGCTCGTATGCAGCCAGGATCCCTGGCTGGAGCGCATCAGCAAGGCTGATGGTCTTCGTATAGTGGCTGGCGAAGGTCGTGCCGAGTTCATCCACGACGCGTTGGCGCATCCGCGCCGCGACCTCCTGGCCAGCCTTCTGCATGAACGGGAAGAGAAGCCATCCGCCGATGTTCCAGGCAAAGCCGAACGTCCGATCGATCACGGTCGGCCCCGTGTCCAGACCGCCGTAGATATAGACCTGCTTGGGCGCGTCCGAGCCGTAGCGGCTGTAGGAGGTGACGCCGCGGCTGGCGACCGTTTCCATCGCCTGCAGGATCTGGCCGGCCAGCTTGCCGCCACCGATGGCGTCGAAGCCGATGGTTGCACCGGTTTCGGCGATCGCTTCGGTCAGCTCGGCCTGGAAGTCCGGCGACGTGCTGTCGACGATGTGGCGTGCGCCGATCTCGCGGAGAATCGCCGCCTGCGCGTCGCTACGCACGATATTGACCAGCCCGATGCCGTCCGCAAGGCAGATCCTGTTGAGCATCTGGCCCAGGTTCGAAGCGGCGGCGGTCTGCACGATGGCGCTGTGCCCCTCGGCCCTCATCGTCTCGGTGAAGCCAAGCGACGTCAGCGGATTGACGAACATGGACGCGCCGTCCGCGACGTCCACGTCATCGGGCAACAGGATGCAGTCCTGCGCCCGCAGCCTGCGCAGCTGCGTGTACATCCCGCCGCCCAGCATCCCGACTTTTTTGCCAAGGAAATGCTGCACATCGCGGCCCGCCTTGACGACGGTTCCTGCGCCTTCGTTCCCGACCGGTAGCGACTGGTCCAGCCGACTGCGAATGGCCGCCAGGCGCTGCTGCGGAATGTCGGCGACCAGCACCGGTCGTTCCAGCGTGCCTTCGGCCCTGACGGTCGATACATCGGCAGGGCCGAGCAGGAGCCCAAGGTCGGATGGGTTGATGGGTGTGGCCTCGACCCGCACCACCAGTTCATCCGGGCCGGGCTCATCCAGCACGACCGTCTCCAGGCTCAGGCGAAGCTGTCCATCGGACGTCGCCAGCGATCGCAGTTCCAATCCACTCATCGTCTTGTCCATCTCTGCTGCCTCATTTGGGTTGTTCGATGTCGAATACCAGCAGCGTCGACGTGGCCGTCGCGCACAGCCGGCCGTCGCCGTCATGCAGCGTCGCCTCGGCGAACGCGACGCGTCGCCCCATCGAGACAACGCGGCCGACTGCGCGCACCGTTCCGCTGTTGTCGGTCAGCGGACGCAGGTACGACACCTTCAGTTCGAGCGTGGTGTGTCCGCGCCCGGCGTCGAGCTGGCTGTGCACGGCAATGCCGCAGGCGCTGTCGAGCAGTGTCGCGGCGTAGCCGCCGTGCACCGAGCCGAGCGGGTTGTAGACAGTCCGATCGGGCGTCCCCTCGAACACGGCATGGCCGCGATCGACCTCAACCAGCGTGAAGCCGAGCGTTTCGCCCATCGGCGGCTGCTTGGAGCCGGCCACCATCAGGGCGCGAAGCTGCTCGAGGCCGTTGCGCGCGCCGCCTGCCCACGTATCCACGGCGCTCACCACGGTTCGTGGAAGGGCCGGACCTCGGCGAGGAACGACCAGGCGTCGCGCGGCTGATGCGCCAGGTGAAAGACCTCGCCCGCGATCGAGGCGGGGGAGATGAAGAAATCGTCCGCCGCATCGGGCAGCCGCTCGCGCTGCCACGGCACGTCGATCACCGCGTCGATGATCAGGTAGGCGACGTGCACGCCCTTCGGCCCCAGGTCGCGGGCCAGGGATTCGGCCAGGATCCGCTGTGCCGCCTTGGTCGGCGCGAAGCCGGCAAAGCCCGCCCTGCCGCGCTGGGCGGAGGTGTTGCCAGTCACGATCAACGCGCCTTCGCCGGCCTCCACCATCGCCGGAGCAGTCAGCCGCGCGAGGTTGAACAGCGCCATCGTGTTGGTGTCGAAGTTCTTCTGCAGCGTCTCCGCCTCGATCTCCATGAACGTGCCGAAAGCACCGCCCACGGCGTTGTGGACGACCACCTTCGGCATGCCGACATCGGCGATCGCCTGCTCAAGCGCAGCCACGTCAGTCACGTCGCATGGCACGGCGATGGTGTCGGGGATCTCCCTTTCCAGCGCCGCGAGGCGATCCGCATCGCGCGCCAGCATCGCCACGCGGTAGCCGCCCTCGGCGAAGCGCCGCACCAGGGCAGCGCCGGTGCCGGGGCCGACCCCGGTCACGAGGGCGAGTGGTTTGGTGGTCTTGCTGGTCATGCTGATTCCTCCAGGAGCGCGATGTGTTCGCGCACAAAGTCGAGACGGTCGTTGCCGAAGAACATCGCGTCGCCGACGAACATGGTCGGCGAGCCGAACACGTCGCGCTCGATGGCTTCGTTGGTGTTGGCCTCCAGCTGCGCGATCGTTTCGGGTGCGTCGATCCGCTTGGCGATCGCGTCAGTGTTGATCCCGGCTGCGGCGATGACAGCGAGGATGTCGTCCTTCGTGGCGAGTGTCTTGCCCTCGCTCCAGCACGCGCGGTACAGCGCCAGCGTTATTTCCATTGCCTCCGCCGGCGACGCCGCCGCCAGCACCGCGCGCGAACAGGCATCGCCATCGTTGGCGCGCATGTCGGATGGGTTCAGCGCGATACCGTAGCGCTGCGCCCACCGCGCCAGGTCCGTGGAGGCGTAGCGTCCCTTGGCCGCGCAGGTGAGCGTGGTCGGCACGTTGCCGACCGCCTCCATCACCTTCAGCAGCATCATCGGCCTGAGCACGAGGTCGACGCCCATCTCGCGTAGCTGGGTGAAGGCAAGGTAGCTGTACGGGCTGCGGAAATCGTAGAAGAGTTCGAGCGATCGGGTCATTGGGCTGCTCCTGTGGCGAGGTTGTCGAGAAGGTGGCGGGTGCGGTCGTCGGCCCCTGGGCCGGGGCGAAGCTGGGTGCGGTTCGTGGGCACGGCCGTGCCGGTCTCGGGATCCACCAGCGCCAGGCGCAGCGGTCGCCCGGTCTCGCGATCGATCGTCTCCACGGTCGGTGCGCCAAAGCCGCTCGCATCCCAGCGGTCGCCCCATTCGCGCAGGGCGACGCTGACCTTCCACAGGTCGCGGCCCTTGGCGGTCAGCCGGTATTCGACCCGTGGTGGCCGCTCCTGGTACTGCGACGGTTCGACGATGCCGTGCTGCATCAGATGCTTGAGGCGCGCCGCCAGCGTGGCGGTGGGAATGCCCGTGCTTTCGCGTAGTTGGTCATGGCGGGCAAGCCCGAGCGACAGGTCGCGGATCAGCAGCAGCGTCCAGCGATCTCCGATCAGCTCGAGTGCGCCCGCGATGGAGCAGCGCATGCCCTTGAAGGATTTGGGCTTCATTCTGGTGGTCCTCAGTTACTTCAATGATTGAAGTATACAGAAGAGGGCGGGCTGACGTCTGCTAAACTTGCCGCCCTGATCATGCCGTCCCAGGTCCGGATCCCGGTCAGCTCCAGTCTTGATCCGTCACGCCGGCGCGGCGTCGTTGTCACTGCCCGGCCGCAGCGCACGGGCGCAAGGAAACCCACTGTGAAACCCGCTTCCCGCCTGGGCCAGGAATGGTTCGGCAATGTCCGTGGCGACGTGCTCGCCGGCCTGGTCGTCGCGCTTGCGCTGATCCCCGAGGCAATCGCGTTTTCCATCATTGCCGGCGTGGATCCGAAGGTCGGCCTGTACGCCTCGTTCTGCATCGCGGTGGTGATCGCCTTCACCGGCGGCCGCCCGGGCATGATTTCGGCCGCCACCGGCGCGATGGCGCTGGTGATGGTGGGGCTGGTGAAGGACCACGGCCTGCAGTACCTGCTGGCGGCGACCCTGCTGACCGGGGTGCTGCAGATCATTGCCGGGGCGCTGAAGCTCGGCGCGCTGATGCGCTTCGTCTCGCGCTCGGTGATCACCGGCTTCGTCAACGCGCTGGCGATCCTGATCTTCATGGCCCAGCTGCCGGAGCTGATCGGCGTGCCGTGGACCGTGTACGTGATGACTGCCGCCGGTCTGGCGATCATCTACCTGCTCCCGCGCCTGACCCGCGCGGTGCCCTCGCCGCTGGTGGCGATCGTGCTGCTGACCGCAGTGGCGATCATGATGGGGCTGGATATCCGCACCGTGGGCGACATGGGCGAGCTGCCCGACAGCCTGCCGGTGTTCCTGCTGCCGGACGTGCCGTGGAACCTGGAAACGCTGAAGATCATCTTCCCGGTCTCGGCCACGCTGGCGGTGGTGGGCCTGCTGGAGTCGCTGCTGACGGCGCAGATCGTCGACGACCTGACCGACACCCCCAGCAACAAGAACCGCGAGTGCGCCGGCCAGGGCGTGGCCAACATCGCCGCCGGCTTCATGGGCGGCATGGCCGGCTGCGCGATGATCGGGCAGTCGGTGATCAACGTGAAGTCGGGCGGGCGCGGGCGCCTGTCCACTTTCGTTGCCGGCGCGGTGCTGCTGGTGATGGTGGTGTTCGCCGGGCCGTGGGTGGAGCGGATCCCGATGGCGGCGCTGGTGGCGGTGATGATCATGGTCTCGATCGGCACCTTCAGCTGGAGCTCGATCCGCAACCTGCGCACCTATCCGGCGACATCGAGCATCGTGATGATCGGCACCGTGCTGGTGACGGTGTTCACCAGCGACCTGGCCAAGGGCGTGCTGACCGGGGTGCTGCTGTCGGCGCTGTTCTTCGCGCGCAAGGTCGGCCGGGTGCTGCATATTGATTCCGAGCCTGGCGCGGACGGGCTGAGCCGGCGCTACACGGTGACCGGGCAGGTGTTCTTCGCTTCATCCGACAGCTTCGTGGCGGGTTTTGATTTCAAGGAAACCCTGGAGAGCGTGGTAATCGACGTGGGCAGTGCGCACTTCTGGGACCTGAGCGCGGTGGGCGCGCTGGACAAGGTGGTGATCAAGTTCCGCCGCGAAGGCGCGCAGGTGGAAATCATCGGCATGGACACGGCCAGCACTACCCTGGTCGACCGGCTGGGCGTGCATGACAAGCCGGATGCCGAGCGGCTGATGGGCGCGTGAGAGCAGGCATGAAGGAGCACACATGAGCGATTCCACACAGACAGTGCAACAAGCCGATGGCCACGTGCTGGCGGCGGTGGACAGTTCCATCTACACCGAAAGCGTCGGCCACTACGCTGCCTGGGCGGCCAAGCGCCTGTCGGCGCCGCTGGAGTACCTGCACGTACTGGACCGGCATCCGGAAACGGCGCCCAAGCTCGATCACAGCGGCAGCCTCGACCTCGGGGTGAAGAGCAAGCTGCTGGAAGAGCTGGCCGAGATGGACGAGACGCGCAGCCGCCTGGCCCAGCAGGGCGGGCGCCTGCTGATGCGCCAGCTGGATGCGCTGGCCCGCGAAGGACACGGGCTTGAGGCGATCACCACCCTGCGCAACGGTTCGCTGGTGGATACGCTGACCGGGCTGGAAGACCGCGTGCGCCTGTTCGTGATCGGCAAGCGCGGCGAGCATGCCGATTTCGCCAAGGGCCACCTGGGCAGCCAGCTGGAGCGGGTGGTGCGCGCGGTCCATCGTCCGCTGCTGGTGGCCTCGCGCAGCTTTGCGGAGATCGGACGGGTGCTGATCGCGTTCGACAACAGCCCCACCGCGCGCAAGGGCGTGGAGATGGTGGCGGGCAGCCCGCTGTGCGCGGGGCTGATGATCGACGTGGTGACGGTGGGCGCGGACAGCGACGCCAACCGCAGCGCCCAGGCCTGGGCACTGGAGCGGCTGGCGCAGGCCGGCCTGCAGGCGACCGGGCGGATCCTGCCGGGCGATCCGGACGAGGTCATCACGGCGACTGTGGAGCAGGACGGGATCGACCTGCTGGTGATGGGCGCCTACGGTCACTCGCGCATCCGCCAGTTGCTGGTGGGCAGCACCACCACCACGCTGCTGCGTACCTGCCGGATTCCGGTGCTGCTGCTGCGCTGAGCCGGGCGCCGGTGGGCCAAGACCCCGTGGTTCAGCGCTCCGCGTCGACCGCCTGCTTCACTGCTTCGATCATCGCCCGGCGGGCTGCCACCAGTTCGCTGGAGGTGGCCTGCGGCCAGGCGGCGGCCTGGGCGATGACCAGTTCACGCGCCGGGTCGATATAGACCATCTGCCCGAAGATCCCGACCGCGAAATAGCTGCCGTCGGTATCCGTCCACCACTGATAGCCGTAGCCGCGCTCCGGCGCGCCTTCGCTGTCCTGGCCGCGCACCGCGCCCTGCATCCAGGCTTCGGCGATCACCTGCTGGCCGTTGATGCGGCCGCCTTCGAGCATGAACTGGCCCAGCCGGGCGTAGTCGTCCAGGGTCGCGGAAAGCCCGCTGCCGCCGGTGTTGCTGCTGTCGCATTCGTCGCGGATCCAGTACGCCTCCGCGGCCATGCCGTAAGGCTTCCAGATGGTGTCGGACAGGTAGTGGGCGAGCGGCCGGCCGGTGGCGCGTTCGACCACCAGGCCGATCAGGTCGGTTTCGGCGGTGTTGTAGTTCCAGTGCGTGCCGGGTGCGTGTTCGCGTGGCAGCTGGCGCAGGTAGGAGAGGGCATGCGACTGGCCGGCGACGCAGGCGCCGAGGTACATCCGGGCCACGTCGGACTGCGGATCGGCATAGTCCTCGTTCCAGCGTACGCCCGAGGTCATGGTGAGCAGCTGGGCCACGGTGACGTCTTCGTAGGCGCTGCCGGCCAGCTCGGGAATGTAGGCGGTCAGCCGGTCGTCCAGGCTGTGCAGGTAACCCTGCTGCAAGGCAATGCCGAGCAGGGTGGAGGTGATCGACTTGGCGACCGAGAACGACTCCCAGCGGTCGTCGGGGCCGAAATCCAGGCCATGGCGCTGCAGGCGCACCTCGCCCTTGTGCAGCACCATCAGGCCGGCGATGTGGTGGCTGGACATGTAGTCATCGAGCCAGGCTTCGCCGCCTGCCAGAGCCAGCGGGGTGCCATCGGGAAGCGGGTGGATCCGGGTGCCGGGCGCTGCGATATCGCTGGGAAACTGCGACTGCATCTGCCGGAATCCGGCTTCACGCTCGGCCTGGCTCCAGAACAGCGTGGCCTCGCGCTGCTCGCCAATGGTCGGGGCGGCGGACGGGGCTGTAGCAGGTGCGACCAGGGCAGGCCTGCCGCAGCCGGCCAGGGCCAGCAGGACAAGACACAGCAGTGTGTTGGCGAAGCAGGTCTGACGTATGTGGCGCATAGTGGCGAGGCCGGTTGCGGATGGGGCGATGAGTTTAACTGCCGCCTTCCGGGGCAGGTGCGGCGCGGTCGACCGACAGTCCGTGACAGGACTGCGCCAGCAGCGCGGCGAAGCCGGTGCCGGTGCAGAAGTCGCTGAAGCGCAGGTCGTCGAAGCGCACCTGGTGCACGACCCTGCCGTTCACCGGCAGGTTGAAACGCGCATCCAGTTCCGCCATCACGTCGCTGCGGATCAGCAGCGGATGGCTGCCTTCGGCCAGGCGCGTGACCGGCGCGGTGGGGCGCGGCAGGGGCGGCGTTTGGCGGACAATGCGGAGCAATGGCGCGGCCTCCTCCATCGCCGCGCGCGCCGCGCTCCTGCGTGGCTCAGGGATGGTCTCGACCGGCGGCAGCGTGAGGACGAAGCCGGCCAGCGGGATCCTGCCGACCACGTTCACCGCCTGCCACTCGAGCAGTACCCCGGCGGGCGTGTGCAGCGCCACCGGCACCGCCTGCAGGTTGTCCGCGCCGCGTTTGCGTAGGAAGGCGATGACATCGCGATGGAACAGCGGCGTCAGCGCGCGTAGCAGCAGCAGCGGCGACGCCACTTCGCAGCGGGCCTGGACCGGCCCGTCCGGCAGACGCTCCAGCGGCAGGCCGGAATGCCAGTCGTCGTGCGGGCCAAGTTCCAGCGTGTGGACGAACTTGGGCAGGAGCAGGTCGTACATGGGGTGTGGCCGCATCAGGGCCCGCGTTGCGGGCCTCTATGCGGACTGGGCTACTCCCGCAAGGATTGAGCGAAGTTGCTCAAAACTGTCCACCATTGCGTATCTCACGTTCTTGGGGGCAATGGTCCGGTCCAGATCCCTGAAGAACTTCTCGGCGCACCTTACCTTTGCCTTCTCGATCTCCCGCAGCTCCATGGTAGACATCGACCCCTTGGTTTCCGCCACAAAGTAAATGTGCCTGGTGTCATCTTCGTGCAGGGCAATCGCCCAGTCGGGGTTGTAGTCACCGACAGGCGTCGGAATGGCGAAGCCGCGCGGCAGCTTGGCGTATACGACGACTTCGGCACTGGTATCCAGGTCTTTGGCGAACTGGCGTTCTATTGAAGAGTCGCCATCGATCTCCACGTAGTCGTAGACGTGCCTGGCCAATGGCAACAATTTGCCGCTGCCGTCCGAACGGCCGACAGCGCGGCTGAAGTCCACCCGGCTTTGGGCCATGGTGAAGATGTCGGTCTCCCAGCGATCCGCAAGCAGATCGTAGGAGAGGTGTTCAACTACCGCTGCCGCCTTCTGTTCGCGGATCAGTCGGGTTGCCACCGACAGGAACCCTTCCGGGTTCGTGCGGAACTGCGCAAACACCGCTTTGCTGATGCCGGACAGGATCCGGGCCACAGTGGCGCGCGTGAGCACCGTTGCCTCGGCGAGCTTGCCCACAAGGTCGTAGCGGACCGCGGAATGCACTGAAGCCCGGTGCTTGTCGACGCGGCTTTCGGCGGTGCGGAATCCTTCACCCTGTTTCAGTGCATCCGCATCCACGCTTTCAAGCTGCTCGCCCTTTACCACCGTGTACTGGAGCGGCTGGACATGCAGCTCCTTATCCAGGGTCCCGATGCATTTCTTGACCAGCTCGTCGCTATCGAAATGCACCGTATAGGCCGCTTTCCGGTTGATGCGGCTCCACAGTTCCTGGAACTCCCGCTTGTGGAAATTATCGTTGAGCCTGTTGATCTGGCCCTTGCGGCCATCCTCAGGCGTGGGCAGCTGGTCCTCGGTGAACACGCTGTCCACCAGCAGGAAAATCTGCTCTTCGTAGGGCTTCAGGTCATCCGGGAGCGCTGCGCGCGTATCGGCTTCCCGCGCCGCGTGATACTCCCCGGTGATGGCCGCATGGTCATCGATGTAGTCATGCTTGAGCAGGTACCGGTAAATCTGTCGCGCCATCACGGGTGTCACCGTGATCTGGCCGTCGTCCGTGGCCAGAACCTTGCCGCTGAAGTATTTGTCATCCGCCACCCGCGGCCGCTCGGCCAGGGTTTCGCTGATGTCCTTTTGCAGCCCGGCAACGAAATCCTTGTAGCTCTCGTTGGCGACCACGGTGAGCTCGTTGATCTGGTGCACAGTTGCCGGGTGATCCATGCGGTCGCCGTGCTGGTTTACCGCCAGCCGCAGCCCCCGGCCCACTTCTTGCCGGCGCGACACCGTGCTGTCGCTGTGCTTGAGCGTGCAGATGACAAAGATGTTCGGGTTGTCCCAGCCTTCACGTAGCGCCGAGTGGGAGAAGATGAACCGGACTGGCTCCTGCAACGAGAGCAGGCGCTCCTTGTCCTTCAGGATCAGATCGTAGGCGTCCACGTCATCGGACTGGCCCGCTTCCTCGCCCCGCATTCGTACCTTGGGATCCACCAGCCGTTTGGTTTTGCGGTCCTGGGCGAAGTAGCCGTTGTGCGTGCGTGCCGGGTCGATCTCCTTCAGATACTCGTGGTACTCGCGGCTGGTCGCCTCCAGGCCCAGATCAAGCACCTGATTGAGTGCCTGGCGGTACTCCTCTTCGAAAATCTCCGCGTACTCGCCGCGCTCATCTTCACGTGAGTAGTCGCGGTACTTGGCCACCTCGTCGATGAAGAACAGGCTGAGCACCTTGATGCCCTGGTGGAACAGCATCTGCTCGCGCTCGAAGTGGGCGTTGATCGCCTCGCGTATCTGGATTCGACGCAGCACGCTCTCATGTACATCGCCCACGGCCTCGCCGGCATTGAGCACCACCCCATTGCTGAAGTGCAAGGTGTTGTCACGCGCATCGACGTCGCTGACCACGTAGCCGTCGCGGTACTGGTCCAGTTCGCCGGACAGACCAAACAAATTGTCGCCCTTGCGCAGGGTGCGCAGCTCGCGCTTGACCCCGGCCTTGCGCCGGACCTCGATCTCCACCCGCGCTTCCGGCGCCTTGCTGGGAAACACGCGGATATCCTGCAGATACAGGTAGCCGTGGGTGCCAGTCTGGCCCTTGACGGTGATGCCGCGCACCGCGATGCGCTTGACCAGCTTCTGGTTGTAGGCGTCCAGCGCGTCCAGCCGGTGGATCTTGTTGTGCGGCGTCTTGTGGGTGGCTGAATAGCGCAGGATCGCCATCGCCTTGAACGCTTTCAGGGAATCCAGCGTCTTCTTCCCCTCCATCTTCTGGGGCTCATCGAGGATCAGGATAGGCCGGTTGGCGGCGATCACATCGATCGGCCTGCGCGACTGGAAGCCGTCCAGTTCCTCGTAGATCCGGCGGTTGTCCTTGCCGGTGGCGTTGAAGGCCTGCACGTTGATGACCATCACGTTGATGCCGGCGTCCGAGGAGAAGCTCTCCAGTTCGTGCAGGCTCCTTGAGTTGTAGACGAAGCTGCGCACCTTCTTGCCGTACGCCTGCAGGAAGTGCTCGGCGGTGATCGCCAGCGTCTTGGCCACGCCCTCGCGGATCGCGATCGACGGCACCACCACGATGAACTTGCTCCATCCGTAGCGCTCGTGCAGCTCGAACATGGTCTTGATAAAGACATAGGTCTTGCCGGTACCGGTCTCCATCTCGACATCCAGGTTGATGTCGCAAGGTGGACTGCTGACCAACGCCTGCGAGATCGGCAGATTCTGCCGCCGCTGCACCTCCTGGATGTTGCCCAGCAGCTGCGCCGGGCTGACCTGCAGTTCGGCGTTGCGGAAGCCGGCCTGCTCCAGCAGCCGCTCGGTCTGCCCGGCCGCGGCGCGGCCCGGGTCGATGCGGTAGCTCATCGCGGCCGGGTCGGCCACGGGCTGGCCCCGAAAGCAGTCGGCCACCGCCTCCACGGCGGCGGTCTGGTAGGGCTGGACTTTGAACTTGAGCTTCATTCTGAGTGGATTCTCTTTGAGAAGTCTTCGCGGGGAGCCCGCAAATACCTGCAACTCATTGATTTGTATGCAATAACTGGCTTGTGGAGCGCGTGGTCTGCGCTAGGCTCTTTGTGGAGCGTAATTGTACTTATGCGCTCCACAGCAAGGCTTGTCGCGCCCGGCGACTCCGCAACATCAAAGCACTTGGCGCCCTTCCGCCAGGTTGACCAGACGCGGAAAACACAGGGTGGCCGGACGTCGCCCCCTGCCCGGTTGAAGCTCCAACAGGATTCCGGCATCGCGCAACTGGCGTAACAGGCCGGGGGTGGTTTTTTCATGGATACCGAATTCCCGGAAAAGCTGCGCTGCCAGGTCGGACGTTCGAAAGATCGGTTTGCTGAACAAGGCGTCCAGCAGGTGCACTGTGTATTGCGATCGGGTGACCTCATGGATGGTCTGCTTCATCTCCTCATACAGCGAGCGGATTGCGCTGACCCGCTGGCTGTTCTGCCCGGCCTGCGTGAGCAGGGCCTGAAGAAAAAACGCGATCCAGCCGTCCCAGTCGCCCTCGGCCGAGATCGCCTTGAGTCTGGCGTAGTACTCGTCGCGGTGATTTTCCAGATATTCGGACAGATAGAACATTGGCTGCGACAGTGCCCGCTTCTGGAACAGGAACAGCGGAATCAGGATCCGGCCAATGCGGCCGTTGCCATCCTTGAACGGATGCAGCAGTTCGAACTGGGCGTGGACGACCGCCGTTTGCAACAGCACGTCGGCATCGTCCCCTTCCAGATAGGCTGCCCAGGCCTGTAAATGGTCATTGAGCTGCAAGGGACTTGGCGGAACGAAGGTCGCGCGCTCGATTGGACAGCCCCGCGGCCCGATCCAGTTCTGATCGCGCCTGAACTCACCGGGCGATTTGTCTTCGCCGCGCACGCTGTCCATTAGGATGTGGTGCAGTTCCCGCACCAGGCTCAGCCGCAGGGGGTATTCCCCCAGATGATCCCGTCCTGCGGCCAGGGCGCGGCGGTAGTTGGAAATCTCCAGGATGTCCTTGTACTTCTCGCCTTCCTTCAGCAGGCCGGCTTCCTGCTCAAGCACTTCATCCACCGTGGCCTGCGTGCCCTCGATCCTGGAAGACAGCACGGCTTCCTGGGTGGTAAGCGGCGAAAGCATCACCGCCGGATTGGGAATGCCTTGAAGCAGGCCGTCGTAACGCGCCAGCGCGGCATTGGCCTGCCCCACCAGCGGCAGCAGACGACGGAAATCCAGCCCGGTCAACGGCAGAGGGTCGGGGGTATATGGCGTCATGCGACACTCCTTGTCGGTTACAGCGTCCGGACTTCGGTGGATGGCGACAGCGCCTTGAAGATCTGCTCCACGTTGATGCGGGCGTTGTCGCTGGCGAAGCCGGAATCGCGGAACACCACGCGCAGGGGCTGGCGCTGGGCGATCTGCTTGACCAGCGCTTCGTCCACGCTGCCGTCGGCAGCGAAGCAGGCGGCCAGGGCGTTGTCGTCGACGAAGAAGACCTCGCGGCCGTCGATGTCCTCGCGCGCGATCGGCAACGAAAGGTCCACGCCCCAGTCCAGCAGTACCTGGAACAGCAGATCTTCGGCAGTGCGGCTGGGCCGGATGTTGTCGACCTGGGTGAGCAGGTCGTCCTGCTTCAATTCATCGGGGCGGTAGTAAACATCGGCCATGTTGGATGAGTCGATCTTGAGGACGCGGAAGCCAACGTCCTGACTCCACCCTGATGCTGATCCACTCTGCAGCAATTGTTGACCCGCGCGCCGAATTCTCTCCTTAGCTAAGTCGGAGATCGTGGCGTAGGGCTTGGTTGTCGACTCGGTGCTTCCGTCAATCTCCTCGGGAGCCTGCACCAGAACAAACCTTCGATTTCCACCGTCGGCTGCGTTACAAGCCATTACGGCGTGGCCAGTAGTTCCCGAGCCGGCAAAAAAATCCATCACCAAGACATCCTTTTCACCGCCTTGATTGATAAGGGCTTGGATAAGCTCAACGGGCTTCGGAAAAGAAAATACTTTGTCACCAAACAGGGTCTTCAACGCCTTAGTCGCCGCGCTATTCATCGGCGACCGAATGGTGCTTTGTCCGCCGCCCGCTCCTGGTCGCTCGATCCACGATGAAACCGGAATCACGGGTTTTACTGCTTCAGAAGAAAATCGTTTCAACATTGGAGTGCCATCTGTAGAACCTGGAAACAGCACGCGGCCTTCGCTAATTTTAGTAGCCATAGTTTGGCGGCTGTAGGGCCAATATCGCCCTCGCGGTGGCAAAAACTCTCTTCCTGTTTTAGGGTCAGTGATAGTGTAGTAGGTGTCACCGCCCGGCTTGCCGGCACTTAGATTGTCAGCGATCCATGGGCCCCGAGGGTCATTGTCTGGGTTGGAGTATTTTTCGAACGTGCGTTCAACTCCTTTCAGAACTCCGTCGCGCTTGGAGTAGACCAGAATATATTCGTGGTCTGCGCTCAAATTGCTTACGGCGTCCATTGCGCCGCTTCGTCGTTTCCATACGAAGCAGCCTAAGAAGTTTGAGGCGCCAAAAACTTCTTCACAAAGTTTCTCAAGATTGGCCCGTTCATTGTCGTCGATTGATATGAAGATAACGCCGGAGTCGGCCAAAAGTTGTCTGGCTAGCCGTAAACGGGAGTACATCATGGACAGCCAGTCAGAATGGAAGCGGCCGTTGCTTTGCAGATTTGAATTCAAGCGCCCCTTCTCCGCCGACATTTGTTCCGTTTCTTCCAAATATTCTTTAGCCTTGGACCTAAACGAATCCTTGTAAATTAGATCGCTTCCAGTGTTGTACGGTGGATCAATGTAGATGATGTCAACTTTTCCGAGGTAGCCTTCTCGGAGAAGTTTCATGGCCTCAAGATTGTCGCCCTCTATGAGCAAATTTCGCGATGTCGAGAAGTCTTTGCTTTCCGACAATGACGGGCGAAAAGTTTTTGAGATCACCGAGTTCGATTCAAGTAAGGCGGCTTGTTTGCCCGGCCAGTCCAGCCGGTACCGCTCTTGCCTGTCGGATGAAACACTTCCGAGCGCGGCGCAGAGCACTGCGTAATCCACTTCTCGCCTGATCTCGCCGCTCGGAGCCCTTATTTCGTTGATCGCTTCTGGCAGATAGGCGGCGATGGCTGCTATCAATTCTGTGGACGCGCTGGAAGTGCGCATCCGCATCTTTGGAAATGTCATTTTTTAATGATCCGCAAGTTGAAATCTATGTACCTAGTTTGGGCCTAGCCGGTAGCCCGCCGTCACCAAGGCCCAGAAAAATTCATTGTTATTGATGCGATATCGCCACCGTGATCGATATGGGCGTGCGCCCTCTTCCACACTTATACCGAGATCGGCAAATTCGTCCGAGAGGTCAACTTCACAGTTGAAATAGACGCGAAGCTCCGCGCCCCATTTATTGGGTTGCGGTTGGAAATGGGCTCCTTCAGTCGGCATCTGCCCCGTGAGAGCGTGGTATTCGGCCTCAAATTGAGCCTTGCTCTCTGGCTTGACCTCTGCCTCTAGCAGAACGTCGGTTGCTGCGCTGAAAAAACCAATGTTCATAGTAGTCATCCTTGGTTGGTTTGTCGTGCTTGAGTTCAAGCTATCTCAAACGCTGAGCCACTGGCAGGGCGTTGAAGCTGAAATCTTCGTCGAGGTGTCAATCATGCCCCAACGTGAGTTCTCCAAGTAGAGTGCGGGCTATTCGCAACTTCTGATTGATTTCAATCCTTAAGTTGAATTGTCTCTCGCTTTTCAACTGCCGCTCCAAGCGGGTGCAGTTTCGTTCCGCGGAGCGAACCGCTTCCAAGCGAGCCAAGAGCTGATCGAAGCTCTCCCCGCGGCGCGGTGCCAATGGCACCAACTCCCGCAGCAGGGCTTGGTGGAGCCCGGCAATATCCAGCGCCACCGGCAGGGGTTGGCGCGGAGTGCCTGAGCCGGCCCATTCTCCGGCAAGGTAGTTACCGAGCACCTGCCTGCCGGCGGCAGCGGCGCTCGGGCGCTTGGGCGCAGCCACGGTGCAGAGGGCGGCCTCGCCCTCAAGTTCAAACACCAGCGGCGACGGGATTGCCTGGTCGATGGCGCGTAGCAGCGGCTCGCTGGCGGTGTCCACGCCGGATTTCAGCCGCAATCGGAACACCTGGATCTCCGGCAGTCCACCGGGCGGCAGGTTGAGGGTGGCGGTGGCCAGCTTGCAGGCCCAGGTGATCCCGGCCAGCTCCCGGCCAATGCGCTCGCGCAGGCCTCGGGGCTTGCCGGCGCGCGCCAGCATTTCGGTCTTGCTGATCAGTCTCTCCACCCGGGTGGCGGGCGGCCAGTCGAAGATCGCCGCGTTCACGATCTCACGCGCCCTTTGGCATCGCCTGCACCACGAGGAAGCAGACCAGCTCGAAGTCGTCCAGCCCGGCGATGGTGTCGGTCAGGGCAGTGGTGGTGGGGCTGCCGAACAGGGTGTCCAGGTCCTGGTCGGCCTTGCGGTCGATGATGGCGCCGATAGCGTAATCAAGTAGCCGGGAGTACGCCTCCATGTTGCGCCCGTCGTCGGTGGCGCGGTTGAACAGCCGGCAGGCTGACGTGATGGGCTCGCTGCGCTCCCTGCAGGCGGCCCGCGCCAAGTCCAGGATGCGCTTGACCTGGGTATGGTCGGCCACCACCTGGCCGGCTTCGCTCACATAGACCAGGTAATACGGATGCAGCCGGTTGAGCTGGGCGATATTGACCCCGTGGTTGCGGTTGCGCAGCGCAAAGATCGCCCCGGGCTGCAGGCCGCGTGCCGGATCGGCGGGCACCACCGCGTGCAGGCCGGTCGGCAGCCGGCCCAGGCCATCGTTGCTGCGCAGATAGTTGAGCAGGTCCATCCGGAAATCGTTCAGCCCCAGGTCGGTGATCGCCACGCCGGTGCGCACGTCTTCCAGTTCGATCACTTCCTCCTGCAACCGGCGCAGCTGTTCCTTGCGGTAGGCCACATCGTTGTCGTTGGCGCCGTGGCGGAGCACGTTGTCATCGGCGGTGGCGACCACGTCGGCAATCACCATGCGGTTTTCCACCCGCTCCTTGAGGTTGATGTACTCGTCCAGGGTGATGTCAGGCCAGAAATTGACCAGCTGGATGCTGTCGTTGGGTGACCCGATCCGGTCGATGCGCCCGAAGCGCTGGATGATGCGGACCGGATTCCAGTGGATGTCGTAGTTGATGACGCAGTCGCAGTCCTGCAGGTTCTGGCCCTCGGATATGCAATCGGTGCCGATCAACACATCGATCTCGCCGGGTTCCTCCGGCAGCACCTGGTCCTTCTGCTTGGATCGGGGCGAGAACAGGGTCAGCAAGGTCTGGAAGTCATGGCCTTTGCCGAGCGTGGTGCGCGGTGCGTCGGAGCCGGTCACGCAGCCGGTATGCAGGTGATGCCGTTGCAGCAGAAGCGGACTTAGCTGCCGGTACAGGTAGTGCGCGGTATCGGCAAAGGCGGTGAAGATCAGCACCTTGCGGTTGCCTTCGTTGTAGGGCGCGTCGAGCTTGGATTCGATCTGCGCCAGCAGGCGCTGCAGCTTGGCGTCATCGGCGGGTGAGACCTTTTCCATCTCGTCCAGTAGGCCGCTGATGATTGCGAGGTCCTGCGCCAGTTCGTGCTGCCAGCGCGGCAGGTCCATATCGGCCAGATCAATGCGGATCTTGCCGCCGATGCTGGTTTCGGGGTCGGGGAGCTCGTCGGCGTCCGGCTCGGTGTCCTCGAACGCGCTGGCAAGGTCGATGGCGCCGGGGTCCCGCCCACCCTGCTGGAAGCTTTCGATCCGTGAGAGCGTGTCGGTATGACTCGCCTGCAGTTTGGCCAGGGTGAGGCGGAAAGCTTCGACTGAGCTTTCCAGGCGCTTGAGCAGGTTGACCGTCATCAGCCGCTGAAGGCTCTTCTCGCGATCGGCCTGCTTGAAGGTGCCGCCGCCGCCGGACACTTCGGTGTCGTACAGGGCCTCGTATTTCTTCACCCGGCTGGGCAGCAGGTAGCTGACCGGAGCATAGACCGCGAGCTTGAGGCTCGAGAGCTGCTGGAAGATGGCGTTGAAGCCGATCACGTCCTCGCGCCGGGTCAGCGGCGAGTGGATGGAAATCGGCTTGCGGCGTTCCGGGAAATGCCCGATGTCGCTGGTGTCGTAGAAGGTTTCGATATGCCGGCGCGAGCGGGCGATGGTGACGCTGTCGAGCAGGTCGAAGAAATCGAAGTCGAGCATCGCCAGGATGGCGTCGGGCGTCCTGGCTTCCACCGGCAGCTTCGACCAGGCGTTGAAGGCGCGCTGCGCGCTGTTGAAGATTTCCTGCACGCTGCGCGTGGAATCCAGGCGGCTGAGCAGGTTTTCTTCTTTTCCTTCATAGGCCAGGGCCAACTGGTTGCGCAAATCGCTGAAGCGGTTGTTGACCGGGGTCGCGGAAAGCATCAGCACCTTGGTTTTCACGCCCTGCCGGATGACCCGATTCATGAGCTTCTGGTAGCGGGTTTCCCGATCCTTGTAGGCGTCGTTGTTGCGGAAGTTGTGGGATTCGTCGATGACCACCAGGTCGTAGTTGCCCCAGTTGATCCGGTCCAAAGGAATGCCGAGCGATTCGCCGCGGTCACGCTGCAGATCGGTGTGGCAAAGCACGTCGTAATTGAACCTGTCCGCGACGAACAGGTTGGTCTTCAGGTTGCGATTGAAGGTAATCCAGTTATCGGCCAGTTTTTTCGGGCACAGCACCAGTACGGATTTGTTACGCAGCTCGTAGTACTTGATGACGGCCAACGCGGTGAAGGTCTTCCCCAGGCCGACGCTGTCGGCAAGGATGCAGCCGTTGTAGGTTTCCAGCTTGTTGATGATTCCTGTCGCCGCATCGCGCTGGAAGTTGAACAGCTTGTTCCAGACCAGCGTGTCCTGATATCCCGTCCGGTCGTTCGGCAGCACGTCCTCGCTGAGGTCCTCGAGGAACTCGTTGAAGATGTTGTAGAGCAGGAAAAAGTAGATGCGTTCGGGTGAGTTTTCCCGGTAAACCGTCGCAATGTGATCGTGCAGGCGCTCACTGACGTCTTCCAGGCGTTCCTCGTCCTGCCAGATCCGCTCAAACAGCTCAAGGAATTGTTCGGTATGAGGCGCCTGGCTGAAGCGGGTGACGAAATTGGAAACCGCGTTGCCGGGCTGGTAGCCGAGGTCTACCGCCGTGAACCCGTGCAGTGGCTGGTAGACGGCGCGCTCTTCCGCCGTACGCAGGCAGGCGAACTGCTGCATGGGCGCCGCGCCGCGGTTGGATCGGAAGGTGGCTTTGCGGCGCATCCAGTCGGCGCATTCGCGGGCAACCGCCCGTTGGGTGAGCTTGTTCTTGAGTTGGATCTCGAACTCGGTCCCGAAGAAACTGCGCTCCCGCTCACCTTTCGGGATATGGAACTCCTTGCGCTGCTTGGCCATCTTGTCGGTGGCCTGCTCAAGGACAAAGGTGGGCGAGGTGAAGATGAACTCCAAGCTCTCTATCTGTTCGAGTTCTTCTCGCAGCGCCTCGAATGCGTAGATGGAGAATGTGGAAGCAGCGATTTTCAGCCGTCCACCAGGCTTGATTGACCGCTTCAGGTCATCGCCCAGCCGATTGGTGATGTTGTCGATCAGCTCCAAGCCGTTGCCCCCTGCCTCGGCAGCAGCCAGCATACAGCCTGTAAACGACGGGGTTGAAACTGGCCACCTTGAGAGTCTGAAAGAAAGGCCCCAAATAAAGGTGTCACCCTCACTAACTGAGCATGGCGGCCGCGTTACCGAACGTGCGTGCCGCCGCGCCGTCGGCTGCCTTGAGTCACGATTTCACCCGCGGTTCGATCCCGCGCAAACTCATGCTGTTCTCGCTGCCGATCCTGGCGGCCAACCTGCTGCAGGTATCAATGCAGCTGGTCAACGGGCTGTGGGTGGGCAACCTGCTGGGCATGGATGCGTTTGCCGCAGTGACCATCGCGATGACCGTGCTGCAGGTGGTGCTGGCCTTCGTGCTGGGCCTGAACAACGCCACCCTGACCATCTTCGCCCAGCTGCGCGGCGCCAATGACCAGCAGGGCATCGATGCCTCGCTGGGCGCGTTCGTGATCATCCTGGGAACGCTGTCGGTGCTGGTTGGCGCCGCCGGCTTTGTATATGCCGAGCCGCTGCTGGCCCTGCTCAACACGCCCGATGCGGTGATGGACCAGGCTCGGGTGTACCTGCGGGTGAACCTTGCCGGAACCCTGGCGCTGGTGGGCTACAACTTCGTCGGCAGCATGCTGCGCGGTTTCGGCGACAGCCGCACGCCGCTGTACTTCGTGCTGGTGGCGACGGTGCTCGCCGCGGCGATGGTGCCGCTGGCCATCATCGGGCTCGACATGGGCGTGGCCGGCGCGGCGTGGGCGATGGTGCTGGCGCAGGCCGCAGCCTTCGTCTACAGCCTGTTCCACCTGGCGCGCTGGCCGGGCAGGTATGCGCCGCGACCGCGGATGCCAAGGCTGGAGCACGTGCGGGCAGTGCTGGAGCTGGGCATTCCTTCCGGCATCCAGATGATCGTCATCTACGCCGGGCTGACGGTGTTGCTGTCGCTGGTGAACTCGTTTGGCGAAGGCGTGGTGGCCGGTTTCGGCGCCGCCCAGCGGCTGGACAGCATTGTGCTGCTGCCGGGCGTCGCCCTGGGCATGGCGGTCAACGCGATGGCCGCGCAGAACATCGGCGCCAATCGTTGGGAGCGGGTCGGGCAGGTCACGCGCGTCGGCGTCGCCTGCAACCTGGTGATCATGGGCGCGATCGCCGCGGTGCTGATGATGGCGGCCGAGCCGCTGGTCAGGCTGTTCATCCGCGATGAGGCCAGCGTGGCGTTCGGCGTGTCCTACCTGCGCACGATCGCCCTGTTCTATCCCTTCATCGGGCTGAACTTCATTTTCAATGGGGTGGTGCGTGGCTCGGGCGCCATGTTCCAGGTGCTGGTGCTCAACATCATCTCGCTGTGGATCCTGCGCGTGCCGTTGGCATATGCGCTTGCCGACCGCTACGGCGAGAACGGCATTGCGCTGGGCATCGGCCTGAGCTTCCTGCTCAGCAGCCTGTTCTCGGCCGCCTATTACCGCTGGGGTGGGTGGCGGCGCAAGCGGCTGTTCACTGGCACGGACGCGGGCACGGAGGCGCCAGCACAAAGCTGAGCCTGGTCAGGCCTGGCGGGTGGCTTCCCAGGCGAAGGCGGCGATGCCCAGCCCGATCAGGCCGATCGCCGCCAGCTGCACCGGGCTGAGGGATTCGCGCAGAAACAGGATCCCCGCGATGGTGGTCACCAGCAGCGAGCCGCCGATGATCAGCGGGTTGCCCACCGCCACCGGCAGGCCGCGGCCGTAGACGAAGAAAGTGAGGATCTCCACCAGCCCGATGGCCACGCCCGCACAGGCTGCCAGCGCGAGTCCGCGACTGTTGAAGTGCAGGCTGTCCGCCTGCGTCGCCTGCAGGTACAGCAGCCACGCCAGTCCCATGAACGCGGCTACGAACTGCAGCACCACCGCACCCAGCACCGCCTGGATGTGATCGGCGGAGAGCTTGATGAACACGTTGTAGAGGCCGAACATCAGCGCGGCCACGGCGATCAGGGCGTAGATCACGACGCTTCTTCCCTCTTTACAGGCTGGCGTTGTCGATCACGAAGCGGTAGCGCACGTCGCCCTTGAGCATGCGCTCGTAGGCCTCGTTGATCTGTTCGGCGCGGATCATCTCGATATCGGCAACGATGCCGTGCTTGGCGCAGAAATCCAGCATCTCCTGGGTTTCCGGGATGCCGCCGATCAGCGAGCCGGCCAGGCTGCGGCGCTTCGCGATCAGGTTGAACACCTGCGGTGACGGGTGCGGGGTGGCCGGCGCGCCGACCAGGGTCATGGTGCCGTCGCGCCTGAGCAGGCTGATGTAGGCGTCCAGGTCATGCGGCGCGGCGACGGTGTTGAGGATGAAATCGAGGCTGTTGCGGTGCGCGGCCATTTCTTCCTCGCTGCGCGAGACCACGGCCTCGTCGGCGCCCAGCTTGCGCGCTTCTTCGCGCTTGCCTTCCGAAGTGGTGAAGGCCACCACGTGTGCGCCCAGCGCGTGCGCGAGCTTGATGCCCATGTGGCCGAGCCCGCCGATGCCAACCACGCCAACCTTCTTGCCCGGCCCGACCTTCCAGTGGCGCAGCGGCGACCAGGTGGTGATGCCGGCGCACAGCAGCGGTGCGACCGCTGCCAGGTCGGCTTCGGGATGGCTGATGCGCAGTACATAGCGCTGGTCGACCACGATCGCCTGCGCATAGCCGCCCAGGGTGTGGCCCGGCGCATCGGGAGTGCGGCCGTTGTAGGTGCCAACCATGCTGTCGCAGTAGTTCTCCAGACCATCGCCGCACTCATCGCACTGGCGGCAGCTGTCGACGATGCAGCCCACGCCCACCAGGTCGCCCGGCTTGAACCCGGTGACCGCGGTGCCGACCTCGGCCACCCGGCCGACGATCTCGTGGCCGGGCACGCAGGGAAACAGGGTGCCGGCCCATTCCGCGCGCACCTGGTGCAGGTCGGAGTGGCAGACGCCGCAGTAGGCGATATCGATACGCACGTCTTCCGCGCCGGTGGCGCGGCGGGCGATGTCGATGGGGACCAGCGGCTGATCGCCGGCGTGGGCACCGTAGGCTTTGATGGTCATGGCAGGAACTCCGTTGTGGGGTGGGGCCGGACGGGATCCGGCTGCTTGCAGGTGGTCTGGGACAGCGCGCTCAGCCGAGGGCGCCAACGTCGATGAACCGGTTGGCGCCGGCATCGCGCCAGGCGTCCGGGTGGCAGGTGAACAGCAGGATCTGATGGCGGCTGGCCGCATCGTCCACGATACGCTTCATCCGCCCGAGGCGATCGGCGTCGCTGTGCACCAGCGCGTCGTCGAGCACCAGCAGGGTCGGCTGGCCGGCCTGTCGCAGCAGGTCGGCATAAGCGAAGCGCGCCAGCACGCCGAGCTGCTCGCGGGTGCCGTGGCTGTGCTCGTCCAGCGCCAGCGCGCTGCCGGCGCGCACCAGGCCGACCGGCGACAGCTGCTCGACCTCCACATCGGCCGCCACGCCCGGGAACAGGATGGCCAGGTAGTGGCCCAGCCGCTCCCTGAGCGGGGCATAGAGTCGTTCGGCCACCGCGCGCTGGCTGGCTTCGATGCGTTCGTGCAGCAGCTGCAGCGCATCGGCACGCAGCTGGTACTGCGCATGGCGGCGCTGCAGCCGTTCAGCGGTGATAGTGGCCGCGGCGAGCTTTTCGTCGATGCCGTCCACGCCCAGCGTTTCCACCCGGGAGCGGGTGCGGGTGATGGTGTCGCGCAGCGTGCTGCGCTCGTGCTCCAGGCCGGTGAGCGAGCGTTCGAAGCGATCGATGTCGGCCTGCAGCAGTTCCGGGTTCTGTTCCTTGAGGGCGGCTTCCAGCTGTTCGATTTCTGTGCCCAGCCGGGACGCCTGGGCGCTGTCGCTCTCCAGCCGGGCGAGCTGGCGTGCGTCGAGCTCCCTGGCCTCGGGGCTTTCCAGGGTACGGCTGGCGGCCTCGACGCCGGCCTGCAGACGCCCCAGCTGCAGCTGGGCAGCGGTGACCGCCTGCCCGCACGCCTGGAGCTGGCTGTCCGCGGCCTGCGTTTCCTGCTCGGCGTCCTCAAGCTGGCGCCGGGCGTCTTCCAGCGACACCGCTCCGGCGTCCGCGACGGTATCGGCCAGCGTGGCCAGTCGGCGGGCGGTCTCGTCGGCCTGTCCCTTCGCCTCGGCCAGGGTGGTGCGCCAGTGGTCTTCTTCCTGGCCGCCGAGGGCTACGTCGCGGCTGCGTTCGCGCTCGCGGATGTCGTCGAGGATGCGGGCGTGGCGTGCGCGGCGCTCGTCCGCCTCTGCCAGGCTGGCGACCCCGACCTGGCCGAGCAGGCGCTGACGTTCGGCCTCCAGATTTTCCGCCTCCTGGGCCAGGCGCTGTACGTCCTGGCCGCCGGGGACGATGTCGATCTCGCCGACGCCGTCGATCCCCAGGGTCAGCGGGCCGCCGACGAGCAGCTGCCCTTCGCCTTCCAGGTCGTCCTGGCCGGTGGCCTGCACGACATGTCCCGGGCGCAGGCGCCAGCTGATACGGGTGGCGATGGCTTCGCGGCGAATGCGGTTCTCATGCAGCGTGGCCTCGACCTTGCGCAGTTTTTCGAGCACGGCGTCGTCGATGGCGATTGCTGCGGCGCTTGTGCGCAGCGCGGCGATGGCTTCGGCTTCGGCGGCGGCCTGCGCCAGCGCCCCCGTGGCCTGTTCCACCTGTGCGGCAAAGCGCTGCGCGTCAGCGGCAAGGCGGGCACGGTCGGCTTGCCGTTCGGCGATGCGCAGCGCGGCGGCAGCATGCTTGCGAGCGGCCCGCGTCGCGTCGTGACGTGACTGGGCCTGAGCCTGCTGCGCGGCCAGTCCTTCGATGGCTGCTCCGGCCTGCTCCAGTTCGGCACGCTGCCGGCGCAGCTCCTCCAGCCGGTCGGAGCGGGTCTGACGCTGTGCGGCAGTGTCCTCGATCCGCTGGCGGATTTCCTGCAGCGCACGCGCTTTTTCTTCCAGCTCCCGTGCCTGCGGCTGCAGGCGGGCGAGCTGTTCTTCCGCGGCTTTCTTCCGGGTCTGGATCTCCTCCCAGGGCTTGCGGCTTTCCAGCTGGTTGAACTGGTCGGTGTCCCGGGCCAGCTGGTCGATCAGCGCGGCATATCCGTCGGCCCGCTCCTGCAGCTGCGCCTGCTCTTCGCGGGCCGCTTCAAGACGGTTGATGGCAACGGCCAGTACGCCGGTGGGCTTACCGGTGCGGGTCAGCAGGGTGCGCAGCTCCTTCTCCACCGCAGCCGCCACGCGCCCGCCGGCGCTGCTGGCGATGTCGCCGATGATGTCCTGCAGCCGCTCCTGCAGCGTGCTGCGGGCATGCTGCAGCGGCGTGGCCAGGCTGTGGCTGTCGCCCTGCTCGATCCACAGCAGGCCCGGGATGCCGCGGGTTTCGGCGCGGCTGGCACCCTTGCCGGTCAGCTCAAAGCCCAGGCGTCGGGCCAGCTCTTCATCGGCGTCGTCACCGTCCCAGCTGCGGTCGGCAATGACCAGTCGCGCGCGCGGCTTGTGCACGAAGGTCTTGTGCACGCTGCACTGCTCGGAGCCCAGGTGGAAATCGGCCTCCAGACTGGGCGCGGCGCCGTCCGAACCGGCCGGCAGGATGGTGGCGGCGAAGTCGCCGCGGGTCTTGTGCTTCTCGAAGAACAGCGTGCGCAGGGCGTGGGCGAGGGTGCTCTTGCCCGCCTCGTTGGGACCGTGGAAGACGTTCAGACCGTCCTCCAGGCCGGTAATTTCAACCGGCGCGGTGAACTTGCGGAACTGCTCGACGCGCAGGCGCTGCAGCTTCATGCCGCCGCTCCTTCCGTGCGCCGCAGCACGTCGAACAGCTGGCGCAGCGCCTCGCGCGCCACGTCGGCCTGCGCGGGATCCTCCTGCAGGGCGCGCAACTCAGCCACCACGTCCGCCAGCGCGCCATCGACGTGCATCGCGGCCAGGTCGGCATCGGTGGGATCCAGGCGCAGGCCGGCAAGGTCGGCTTCCAGCACGTGGGCCCGGGCCCGGGCGTCATCGATGGCCAGGCGCAGCTGTTCGGCGGTGGCGAAGTCGGCCATGCCCTCGATGGCCAGGCGTGCCACGTCGCAGTCGTCCAGGCTCCGCAATTCCTCCGCCAGCCGCTCGACGTCAGCCGCGCCGTCCACGCGCAGGCTGCGCTCCTGCCAGTGGAAGCGGCCCACGCGCAGCACGGTGACGTCGGGCGCCGCGCCGGGCGCCTCGATTTCCACCAGCAGCACGTTGCCGGGATCGTTGTCCTTGAACCGGTCGGGCTCGGGCGTGCCGCTGTACCAGGTGCGGGCATCGATCTGCTTCGTGCCGTGCCAGTCGCCCAGGGCGAGATAGTCGAGCCGGGCCCGCGTGGCCCGATCGGGCGCGATCGGGTTGGCCGAGTCCGCCTGCTCCGGCAGGATGCCGGCCACGCTGCCATGTGCCAGGCCGATGCGCAGCAGGCCGGGGGCGGTGTCCCAGCCGTCGAATGCCGCGGTCAGGTCGTCGTGCACATGGCGCTGGGTCAGCGGCGCGGCGAGCACGGCCAGGCCGGCACCTGCCAGTTCGACAACCCCGGGCTCAAGCGCCAGCACCACGTTGTCGGGCACGATGCCCAGGCGCCGGGCGCGGGTCCATACGCTCTCGGCCAGTGCGGCGTCGTGGTTGCCCGGCAGCAGTACCCAGGGCCCGGTGAAGCCGGCCATGGCGTGGAAAGCGCGGCGCAGCGAGTCATCCGAGAGCCCGGGTTTCTCGAACACGTCGCCGGCCACCAGCACCGCGGCAACGCCGTGCTCCACGGCCAGCCGGGCGATCCCGGCCACGGTATCGAACCGCGCCTGGGCAAGGGCCGCAGCCGGATCGAGGCCGTCGTCATTGGCTTCGAAACCGAAGGTCTTGCCGAGCTGCCAGTCGGCGGTATGGAGGAATTTCACGGTGGGGCCAGGGGTCATGCATCCAGTATGGCCAAGCGGGGAACGGCGTGCCCGTCCGCCGCTGGATCGTCGTGCGATATACTATCCCCCACTATAGTTCCGGTCAGCCACCATGCCGCACTCACCCGAAGAGAAAAAGAAGGTCCTGGCCCGCATCAGGCGTATCCGCGGCCAGTGCGACGGGCTGGAGCGCGCGCTGGAGGCAGGTGCCGACTGCGGCCCGGTGCTGCAGCAGATCGCGGCCATCCGCGGCGCGGTCAATGGGCTGATGAGCGAGGTGCTGGAATCGCACCTGCGCGAGCAGTTCGGCCAGCCCGCCAGCGATCCGGCCGACCGCCAGGCACGGGTCACCGAGATGACCGGCCTGATCCGTTCCTACCTCAAGTAACCCATCGTCGCGGCGCCCTGCGCCGCTTCCCCCTACCGTTCATTGCAGGAGTATCGCCATGAAGACCCGTGCCGCCGTTGCATTCGAAGCCGGAAAGCCGCTGCAGATCGTCGAGCTGGACCTCGAGGGCCCGAAGAAGGGCGAGGTGCTGGTGAAGATCACCCACACCGCGCTGTGCCACACCGACGCCTTTACCCTGTCGGGCGATGACCCGGAGGGCGTGTTCCCGGCGGTGCTAGGCCACGAGGGCGCGGGCATCGTGGTGGAAGTGGGCGAGGGCGTGACCAGCGTCAAGCCCGGCGATCATGTGATCCCGCTGTACACCGCCGAGTGCGGCGAGTGCCTGTTCTGCAAGAGTGGCAAGACCAACCTGTGCGTATCGGTGCGCGCCACCCAGGGCAAGGGCGTGATGCCCGACGGCACCACCCGCTTTTCCTACAACGGCCAGCCGGTGTACCACTACATGGGCTGCTCGACCTTCGCCGAGCACACCGTGGTGGCCGAGGTGTCGCTGGCCAAGGTGAATCCGGAGGCCAATCCGGAGCACACCTGCCTGCTCGGCTGCGGCGTGACCACCGGCATCGGCGCGGTGCACAACACCGCCAAGGTGCAGGAAGGCGACACCGTGGCCGTGTTCGGACTGGGGGCGATTGGCCTGGCGGTGATCCAGGGCGCGGTGCAGGCCAAGGCCGGGCGCATCATCGCCATCGACACCAACCCGGGCAAGTTCGAGCTGGCGCGCGAGATGGGCGCCACCGACTGCGTGAATCCGAAGGACCACGACAAGCCGGTCCAGGAAGTGGTGGTGGAGATGACCGGCTGGGGCGTGGACCACAGCTTCGAGTGCATCGGCAACGTGGAAGTGATGCGTGCCGCGCTCGAGTGCGCGCACCGCGGTTGGGGCCAGAGCGTGATCATCGGCGTGGCCGGCGCGGGGCAGGAAATCAGCACCCGTCCGTTCCAGCTGGTCACCGGTCGCAAGTGGCTGGGCACCGCGTTCGGCGGCGTGAAGGGCCGCACCGAGCTGCCGGGCATGGTGGAGGAAGCGATGAAGGGCAATATCAAGCTCGAACCGTTCGTCACCCACACCCTGCCGCTGGAGCGCATCAACGAGGCTTTCGAGCTGATGGAAAAGGGCGAGTCCATCCGCACCGTCATCCGTTACTGAGTAGCGCAGCCGTAACTTGAACCCCTTGTAGGAGCGCCTCATACGCGCGAAGCCGCGTGACATCTGGCGGCGCGCGTGGCATCGGTCAGAGCGTTCCGGCCGAGCCCCGCCGCGCGGATCATCGTCACGCGGTTTCGCGCGCATGGCGCGCTCCTACAACAGCGGGACGCGTCCATATCGAACGTGTTCCGACATCAGGAGGAATCTCATGAGCAAGACCGAAAGAATCGAACACCGCGCCTGTTTCGGCGGCTGGCAGGATGTGTACCGCCACCGCTCCGACGTGCTTGGCAGCGATGTGACCGTGGGCGTGTACCTGCCGCCGCAGGCGGAGCAGGGCAAGAAGCTGCCGGTGCTGTACTGGCTGAGCGGTCTGACCTGCAACGAGCAGAACTTCATCACCAAGGCCGGCGCGCAGCGCTACGCCGCCGAACACGGGATCATCATCGTCGCGCCGGACACCAGTCCGCGCGGTGAGGGTGTGCCCAACGACGAGGCCTACGACCTGGGCCAGGGCGCGGGCTTCTACGTCAATGCCACCCGCGAGCCGTGGGCGAAGCACTACCGCATGTACGACTACATCGTCGACGAGCTGCCGGCGTGGGTGGAAGCCGACTCCGCGGCCAGCGGCGTGCGCGCCATCAGCGGACATTCGATGGGCGGCCACGGCGCGCTGATGATCGCGCTGAAGAATCCGGGCCGCTACCGCAGCGTGTCGGCGTTCTCTCCGATCGTGGCGCCGACGCAGGTGCCGTGGGGCGAGAAGGCGTTCGGCGCTTACCTGGGCGATGACCGCGAGGCGTGGAAGCAGTACGACACGGTCGAGCTGGTGAAGCGGGGGGCGGCGGAGAAGCTGCCGCTGCTGATCGACCAGGGCGATGCCGATGAATTCCTCGAAGGCCAGCTCAAGCCGCAGCTGCTGCGCGAAGCGGCCGAGGCCGCGGGTCATCCGCTGGAGCTGCGCATGCAGCCCGGCTATGACCACAGCTACTACTTCATCTCAAGCTTCATCGGCGATCACATCGCCCATCACGCCAAAGCCCTGAAGGCCTGACCCGCAGCGCCGGGCGCCCCATGACGGCGCCCGGCCGTATTTCTGTAGGAGCGCGCCATGCGCGCGAAACCGCGTGACCCATGTTGCGGGAGCGGCATCGGCCACATCGTCGTGATCGACGCCCCGCCCCGTGCCAACAGTCACGCGGCTTCGCGCGCGTGGCGCGCTCCTACACGGGGGGGCAGCTCGGGGTTACGGGGCCGAGGCCTGCAGCAGGTAGTCGGTGTAGGCGAAGCGCTCGTCGCGGAGAACGGTTTCGCCGCGTTGCAGTGGCAGCGGGCTGGCGAACATCGGGCCGGCGGAGACGCAGGTGTGGAACTCGCCGTTTTCGCCGCAGGGATCGACTCCCTCGGGCAGTGCGTCCAGCAGCGCCCCGTCGAACAGCCGGCCGGCAAAGCCGGCGTCCAGCTGTTGGGTGTCCACGCAGCACAGGTGGGTGCGCAGGCCGGTGGCAATCATGTCGCGGGCCACCACCGCAGTGTCCATGCCGAATAGCGGGAACAGCGCCTCCCAGCCGAGGCGGGAGCACAGCGCCTGGCGCCAGTCACGCACGTCGGCCAGCAGCAGGTCGCCGTAGGCAATCGTGGACAGTCCCGGCCAACGGCCGGCTGCGCGGGCCAGGCCGTCGGCGAACGCGGCTTCGTACTCAGCGTTGCCGCACTGCTGCGGAATCACTGATTCAATCAGCGGCAGGTCGGCGGCCAGGGCCTGGACATGCACCACCTCGCGGCGCACCCCTTGCATCGAAACGCGGTCGTGGCCTTCGGTAAACGTGGTGAACAGGCCAACGACGCGGACGCTGGGGTCCTGCCTTAGCAGGTGCAGGGTCCACGCTGCGTCCTTGCCGCCGCTCCATGACAGCAGCACCTGCCGGGAAGATGGATTCACCAATGCGCTCCGTCAGCGTACGTCGCGCAGTTCCCACGCCTTGCCGGCCAGCAGGCCGAGGCGATGGCGGAGGAGGTCGCCCGGGATGGTGGTCTCCACCACCATGTCGACTCCCAGGTTGCGCTGCCGGCCGCTGACCGTGGCCTGCGGGTCCACGGCCCCCAGGACGGGATCCACTTCATCCGGTTCCTCCTGGGTCAGACGCCAGCGTTCGAACAGGGCGGTCCCGCGCAGGGCGTCCTGCAGCTCGGTGGCAATGCCTTCCGGCCCGCGGGAATCAAGCGCGAATTGGCCCGCCTGGTCCAGTCGCGAGGTGTCGGGGATCCGGATGTCGTATACGGCCATGGGCAATCCTCGGTGTTGGAGACCACCAGTTTGCCCGGTTCAGCGTGGCCGTGGCGTTGCGATGCCTCAGGGCTTGCGGTTGCGCTCCGCTTCCGCGGCATCGATCTTCTCGCGGTGCCTGATGAACAGCGGAACCCCGGCCGCCAGTCCGATCATGATCAGCATTCCCCCAATGGTCAGCCAGCCGACGGGACGGGCCAGCAGTTCAACCAGAATCGGATGCATTCCATTTCCTCCTTCTGCCTGTGCAGACCCGATCATCGGCAGAAAGAAGAAGCCCGGCCTTGATTGCAATCAAGGCCGGGCTGGCAGGGTTGTATCAGCGCTGCGGGTAGGTCCGGGGCAGGCCGCCCTCGGCGCGCGGCGCGGGACGATGCAGGTAGCGGTCGCGTAGCTCGGTCTGGCGCGAGCGCATCTGGATCGGCGCGCCGTTGAACCACACCTGCTCGGCGGTATGGGCCACATCCAGCGGGTCGCCGGTCCACAGGGCGAGGTCGGCGCGCTTGCCCACTTCGATCGTGCCGATCTGGTCGGCCACCCCGAAGGCTTCGGCAGGCACCCGGGTCAGGCCGGCCAGGCCGTCATCCCAGGACAGGCCGTGGGCCACCGCGTTGCCGGCTAGCTGGCGCACCTTGCGCGCGTTGTGCGAGGCGTCACCCGACTGGGTGAAACCCACTTGGACACCGGCTGCGCGCAGGCGTGCAGCGTTCTCAAGCGTGGCCGCGATCTGGTCGAAGCCGGACGGCAGGTTGTCCAGCGGGTCGACGAACACCGGCACGCTGGCCGCGGCCAGCTGCGGGGCAAGGCGCCACGCCTCGGAGCCACCGCTGATGGCGATATTGACCCCATGGCGGCGTGCCCAACGCAGCAGCTGGCGGATGTCGGCGGCGCGGTCCACGCCCACCACGATGCGGCCGTTGCCGTCCAGGAACCCGGCCAGGGTGGTGCGCCCGGCCGGCGTCAGCAGGGCCGCGTGCGAGTCGGCCGGGATGCGGCCACGGGCCTCGTCGATCAGCTGGTCCAGCAGCATCCACTGCCCGGCGCGCGAGCTGCCGGACAGGCTCGATGCGCGTGCGCCAAGGCGCAGGGCCAGCACCTTCGGCCCGGCTGGATCCGGATCACCATCCAGGCGGAACACCGCACCCTGTCCACCGATGATCGAGCCGCCGGCAGCGGTGCCGGGGCTGACCAGGGTGAAGCCGATGCCCTCATAGGTGCTGACCGGGATCAGCATCGAATCGGGGTTGTAGGCCAGGGTCACGTCGAACTCGGGCCGCACCACCATGGCCTTGGCGCCATCGCCCAGGGCCAGCGAGTTGTCGCGCGCGCTGTCCTCGCCCGAGACCTCTTCCACCCCGATGCCGGTGATGCCGCCGAACAGGGCCGGGGTCAGCGGCTTGCCCTGTGCATCGACGGTGCGTACGCCGTCTGCGGCCAAGCCCGTGCCAATGCCGGCAATGCGCCCGCCGCGCACCATCACGTCGGTGTTCTGCAGGGTGCCGCGCTCGGTTGCGGTGTGCACGGTGGCGTTGCGGATCAGCAGGTCCTGCGCAAACGCCGGCACCGACAGGCCCAGCGCCAGCACGGCGCTGGCAAGCGCGCGGAGGCGGAAGCTGCGGCGGCTCATCGGGCACCTCCTTCAACGCCGAATCCAAGGCTGAAATCGGTCACCGGCTGCAATGCCGGGTTGGCGCGGTCATAGAGCAGGGCGCCGTCGATCCACACGTGTTCGGCCAGGGCGTAGGAGCTGAAGGGGTTGCCGTTCCACAGCACCACGTCGGCCATCTTGCCGGCCTCGAGCGTGCCGGTCTGGTTGAGGATGCCCATGGAGCGGGCCGGGTTGGCGGTCAGCCAGCGGATCGCGCGCTCAGGCGTGATGTCCATGCCGGCGCGGCGCGCGCTGGCGATGACCTTGGCCGTCTCCTGGTTGAGGCGCTGGATGCCCTCGGCCGAATCCGAATGCACGATCGCGCAGCTGCCTTCCGGCCGGTCGACCAGGGCGATGTTCTCCTGGATGCCGTCCAGCGCTTCCATCTTGAAGCCCCACCAGTCGGCCCACAGCGCGGCGCAGGTGTTGGCCTGGGCCAGCTCGTCGGCCAGCTTGTAGGCCTCCACGCCGTGGTGGATCGCGGCGATCTGGAAGTTGAACTCTTCGGCCAGGTCCATCATCTGGGCGATCTCGTCGGCGCGGTAGCAGTGGATGTGCACCAGCACGTCGCCGTTGATCGCGCCGGCCAGGGTGTCGAGCTTGAGGTCACGCTTGCCGGGGCCGTTGCCATTGGAGGAATCACGCCCGCGCCGGCTGGACTGCCCGCCGGAGTCATCATGCTTGCCCAGGTACTCGGCGGCATCGATGAAGGCGGCGCGGTAGCCGGCCATGTTGCCCATGCGCGTGGCCGGGCCGCCGCGCTGGCCGTAGACCCGCTTGGGATTCTCACCGCAGGCCATCTTCAGGCCGTGGGGCGCGCCGGGGAACTTCATCTCCTGCACCGTGGTGGAAGCGACGTTCTTGAGGGTCACGCCGCGCCCGCCCACCAGGTTGGCCGAACCGGGCAGGATCTGCAGCGAGGTCACACCTCCGGCCAGGGCCGCGCCAAAGCCCGGATCCTGCGGCCACACCGAGTGTTCGGCCCACACGTGCGCGGTGACCGCGCCGGTCATTTCGTTGCCGTCGCTGTGCGCGCGGACGCCGGGGCTGGGGTACACGCCCAGGTGCGAGTGCACGTCGATCAGGCCCGGGGTCACCCACTTGCCGGTGCCATCCACCTGCACCGCGCCCGTCGGGGCAGTCAAGCCCTGGCCCACGGCGGTGATGCGCCCGCCTTCCATCAGCACGTCGGCGCCTTCCAGGCGCTCGCCGGTGCCGGTCAGCACGGTGGCGCCCTGGATCAGTACCGGTGCCGCCGCGACCGGCGCATAAGTGCTGGTGTACGGGTCTTCGGCAAAGCGGGGAACCTTGGCCCCCTCGTTGGCCCCGGCCGCAGCGGGCAGGGCAAGCAGGACCGCGGCGAGCGCGGCGGTCAGTGGTCGCAACATGGTGGTTCCCCAGTGGTGATGATCCAGCCATGCAAGCTAGCCCGGTGCCCCCGGCCTGCCAACGTGACTGAAGTCACGCCATGGCAGAATGGCCGGATGAAAGAAAAAGAACAGATTGTTGAAAACTGGCTGCCGCGATACACCGGCGTGCCGCTGGCCGAGTTCGGCCAGCACGTCCTGTTGACCAACTTCGGCGGCTACCTGGACCACTTCAGCCGGCTGACCGGCGCGCCCATCGTGGGCCTGGACCGGCCGATGCCCAGCGCCACCGCCGACGGCATCACCATGATCAACTTCGGCATGGGCAGTCCCAATGCCGCCACCCTGATGGACCTGCTGTCGGCAGTGATGCCCAAGGCGGTGCTGTTTCTGGGCAAGTGCGGTGGGCTGAAGAGGAAGAACCAGCTGGGCGACCTGATCCTGCCGATCGCGGCGATCCGCGGCGAGGGCACCAGCAACGACTACCTGCCCGCCGAGGTGCCGGCGCTGCCCGCGTTCGCCCTGCAGCGTGCGGTGTCCACCATGATCCGCGACCTCGACCACGATTACTGGACCGGCACCGTCTATACCACCAACCGCCGGGTCTGGGAGCACGACGAGGCGTTCAAGGACTACCTGCGCCGGCTGCGCTGCATGGCCATCGACATGGAAACGGCCACCATCTTCGCCGCCGGCTTTGCCAACCGGATCCCGAGCGGCGCGCTGCTGCTGGTATCCGACCAGCCGATGATCCCGGAAGGGGTGAAGACCGAGGCCAGCGACGCGGTGGTCAGTGCGGATTACGTGGAGAACCACATTCAGGTGGGGATCGAGGCGCTGCGCCTGATCCGGCGCAAGGGCAAGTCCGTGCGCCACCTGCGGTTCTGATTTGCAGCGGCACGGGAGCAAGCGGATGGACAACATGAAGAACTTCAAAGGCTGGATCCTGATCCCCGCGGCGGTCGCCGCACTTGCGCTGGCGGCATGCGCCGAGCCGGAGCCTGGGGCGACAGTGGCAGACCCGCCAGCTGCAGCAGCGCCGGCCGAAGCGACGGCCACGGCCACGACGCCGCCCGCGGACGCGGATGCGGACGTACCAATGGCCGGCTGGCCAACCATGACCGTCTACAAGACTCCGTCCTGCGGTTGCTGCGTGGTCTGGATCGAGCACGTCAACGCGGCCGGGATTCCGGTGGAAACCGTGGACGTGACCGACATGGGGCCGATCAAGCAGGAGCTGGGCGTGCCGTATGGCAAGGGCTCGTGCCATACGGCGAGCATCGACGGCTACCTCATCGAAGGTCATGTGCCGATCGAGGACATCCGCCGGCTGCTGGACGAGCGCCCGCGTGCCCGCGGGCTGGTCCTGCCGGGCATGCCGCTCGGATCGCCCGGCATGGAGATGCCCGATGGCCGCAGCCAGGCATTTACCGTCGAGCTGGTGGCTGAAGACGGCAGCACTACAGCCTGGGCACACCATCCCGCGCGCTGAGCGCGGGGCAATGTTTTCCAACGGAGCAGTGCAATGACGACGGCCAGCGAAGTAGTGGGCTTCTGGCGCGAGGCCGGGATGCAGAAGTGGTTCCGCGGAGGCGACGAATTCGACCGCGAGTGCGAATCACGCTTCCTCACCGCCCATCTGGCCGCCGCCAGGCGCGAGCATGAGCGGTGGATGGATGACGCCGAGGGCGCCCTGGCGCTGTTGATCCTGCTCGACCAGATCCCGCGCAACGTATTCCGGGGCAGTGGCCACGCCTTCGCCACCGATGGCCTGGCCCTGCATTACGCCGGCCGCGCGGTGGAAGCGGGCCTGGACGTGCAGGTGGATCCGGCCCTGCGGGCCTTCATGTACCTGCCCTTCGAGCATTCGGAGGCCATGGCCGACCAGCGGCGCTCGGTGGCGCTGTTCCGCACCCTGGGCGATGGCAACTCGCTGGATTACGCGGTCCGGCACCTGGAAGTGATCGAGCAGTTCGGCCGCTTCCCGCACCGCAACCGCGCGCTGGGACGCATCAGCACGCCGGCAGAACAGGCCTGGCTGGACGCCGGCGGCGGTTTCTGATCGGGAAGGTTTCGCACGACAGGGAAACCTCGTAGGAGCGCGCCACGCGCGCGAAACCGCGTGACATCAATCCACGGCGCGGGGCTTCGGCTGCCGCGCCGGTAAAGGAACCCCGCCGAGCCGATCCGGTTCACGCGGCTTCGCGCGCATGGCGCGCATGGCGCGCTCCTACAGTGGGGCTCAGTAGCGGGCGATCGAGGTGTCGACGGTCGTGGCCCAGGCTTCGATGCCGCCTTCCACGTTGAAGATGTTGGTGAAGCCCAGTGCGGTGAAATGGGCCACTGCCTGCTGGCTGCTGCCGCCGGTGTGGCACAGGAACGCCAGCGCCGTGTCCTTGGGCAGCGCTTCCAGCTTTGCGCGGCTGTCGCCGTCCAGCGTCTCGTGCGGCACGTTGACCGACGCGTGGGCGCGCTCGGGAGCGCCGCGCACGTCCACCAGGGTCAGCTCGCCGGCGCGCACCTTGGCGTCGGCATCGGCCGGGGAGATCTGCTGCATCGGCTTGGGCGCGTTCGGATTGTCGATCGCCAGGCCCTTGCCGCGCATGTCGTCCACCCAGTCGATGGTGATGCCGTCGGCGCGGCGCGCGCTGGCCGGATCGAACTGGATCCGCAGGCCACCGGCTTCCACCGCGATCGCGGTCGGGCTGGCCTTGGCCACCTCGAACTTCGGACGGAAGCGGGCGTCGATGCTCAGTGCCAGCGCCATGTCGGGACCGGCCTCGCCCAGCGCATTGCGCAGCATGTCCGCAGCGGCAGGGGTCACGGTGACGTCCTTGGGCGGGGTGCGGTCGACCGGCGGCAGGCCCAGGGCCTCGTTCAGTTCACCGCTGGCGGACATTTCTTCGATGATGTCGCTGCCGCCCACCAACTCGCCGCCGATGTAGAGCTGCGGGATGGTCGGCCAGTTGCCGTAGGCCTTGATGCCTTCGCGGATGTCGGGATCGCTGAGCACGTCCACGTGGGCGAATTTGACCTCCAGCCCCTGCAGGATGCCGGCGGCCTTGGCCGAGAATCCACATTGCGGCATTTCCGGGCGGCCCTTCATGAACAACACCACCTGGTTGTCCTGGAGCAGGGTGTCGATGCGCGTGCGCAGGCTGGGATCAAGGCTCATGGCAGAAAATACTCCGACGGGGAACCGCCCATTTTACGCCCGTGGCATGATCCGCGCATGGACGGTCGGGGAACACTGCATCGCGTGCCGCGCTGGCCGCACGCCTGGCTGGCGCTGTTCCTGCCGTCGCAGCTGCTGGTGGCCCTGGCATGGTGGGCGCTGGGCTGGCGCATCGGACTGCCGCTACTGCTGCTCAGCCACCTGCCGTTCGTGGCCGCCGTGCTGATGCCCCGCGCGCGGCTGTATGCGCCGGTGCTGGCACGGTTGCCGGTGAACGGCCGGGCGGTCTGGCTGACCATCGATGACGGGCCATCCGACGACACCTTGGCGCTGCTTGACCTGCTGGACCAGCACGGGGCCCGCGCCACCTTCTTCCTGGTGGGCGAACGGGCGGCACGGCGGCCGGAACTGGTGGCCGAGATCGTACGCCGCGGGCACGGCATCGGGAACCACAGCCATACCCACCCGCAGGCCTGGTTCTGGGCCTTGGGGCCAAAGCGGATGGCGCATGAGATCAACCAGGCGCAGCGGACCCTGGCGCAGCTCACCGGGGCGCCGCCGCGCTGGTTCCGCTCGGTGGTGGGCATGACCAATCCGTTCGTGGCCGCGCCGCTGCGGGCCAATGGCCTGGCGCGGGTGGCGTGGAATGCGCGCGGCTTTGATGCGGTGCGCGCTGATCCGGCAAAGGTGGCGGCGGATATCGGCCGGGATCTGGCACCGGGTGCAATCGTGCTGCTGCACGAGGGCGCACCGCACGGACGCAGCGTGGAAACAGTTACGGCGGTGCTGGAGCGGCTGCGCGTTGAAGACTGGTCCACCGTGCTGCCTGAAGATCTGGACGGCGCGGCAGCACTTCGGCCGCAGCTTGCGGACGCCGCCAGGCGGGGTGGAGAGTTGTCCGCCGGCGGGCCCTAGGCGGGATCAGTTGGCCGCGCCGTTGCGGCTGGTCTTTTTGGCTGCTTTGCGGGCGCTGGTTTTCTTCGCCGCAGTTTTGGCCACGGCCTTGCTGGCCGGCGCCTTGCCCGCAGCGGCTTTCTTGCTGGCTGCGGCCTTCTTGCGGGCGGGCGCCTTTTTTACCGCTGCCTTTTTTGCCGCTTTGCTGGCTGCGCGCTTGGCGGCCTTCTTCGCCGCTTTGCGGGGCGCCTTCGCGGCAGGCCGGGCCGCGGGTGCCGGCGTCGTCCTTGCTGCCGTCCGCCGGGCGGGTTTCCGGGCCGGCGCGGTCGCGGTTACCGCGGGTCCGGTTGTGGCCGGCATCATGACCTCCGAAAGCTGGTCCAGCACCTTGCGCAATGCATCAAGAGGCCCTGCGGACTGGGCGGTGTCGGCGGTGGTGTCTTCCAGGGCGGTCGTGGTGGCCTGCTGCCATTCGGTCAGCGCCTGCTGGAATCCGTCGACGAAGGTGGCCTGGTGGTCGCTGGCCGACTGGGCCAATGCCTGCATGTCGCTGGCTTGGCGTTCGGCCAGGTGCCAGAGCGCGCTGCCCGGCAACATTGCCAGCGCCGACCAGTCGCCGGCCTGCAGGCGCGCGGCTTCCCCGCCTGCTTCCGCCAGGCGGTCCTGCAATCCGCGGCCGAGCAGTTCCATCCACTGCCCGCGGTTGTCTTCAAGCAGCTGGCCGATTCGCAGCCACAGCTGCAGGTTGGCGTTGTAAAGGGTCAGGGGGAGATGGCTGGCGTCGGTCATCGTGCTGTCCTCGAGGGCGGGAGTGGATGCAGCAACTGCAGCCTCCGCCTTCGACGCGGAGGCCTGGGCTGATCGTACTGCAAGCCCCGTGTCCGGTTCAGCCGTCCGGCAGTGTCGTGCAGCGACCGGGGGACGCGGGAGTGGCCACCAGCAGCCAGTTGTTGAACGGCGTGCTGCCGTACAGGGGCGCGGCCGACACTTTCAGCCCGGCGGCTTCCAGGATTCCGCGCAGGCCATCCAGGGTCGGGTGGTGGCGCGGGCGCTCCTGCATCCAGCCCACCAGGTTGGCGAACCGGTCGCTCATCCGGCTGGTGCGGCTGCGGCCGCTCTCGTCCAGCAGGCCGGTGCGGATCACCAGTCGTCCGCGCGGGGCAATCATGGGAGCCGCCTTGGTCAGCAGGGCCCGCTGCGCCTCCGGATCCAGGAACTGGAGCACGTCCAGGATGGTCACGCTGCCGCAGTGTTTCGGAGTTTCCGCGCCGACGTCCATCACTTCCAGACGCACATCGCGCAGGCTGCAGTCGGCGGCCACGCGGGCCCCGCGGGCGATCTTGTCCGCATCGATATCCACCCCGCGATAGACAATGGACTGGCCATCCTGGCGCAGCGCATGGGACAGCAGGCCCAGTCCGCAGCCCAGGTCCAGGACCGGCGCCTTGGTGCCGCGCAGGGCCGCCAGCACACCCGGATAAAGCGGGTCGCTGCGCAGCTTGATCAGGGTGTAGAAGTAATCGTGCCGATTGCCAAGCAGGCGCCTGGGAGCAAAGGCCTTCGCAATCCTGCGGCTGCGCGCACCGTCCAACGGCCGCAGCGATGACAATGCGTGGGCGTCGAGCACGGCGTCGGCGGGGGCAGGGGACATCCGGTGGGGCCGGTAAAGGAACGGGCGACAACCTAACATGCCTGAATCAGGCGTCAATGTGCCCCGGGCCGGCCTGGTCATCCAGCCCGGGCCGGGCCAGCAGGCGAAGCACCACCGGCAGCGCAAGGCGGGTCCACTGCGCGTACATGCGAGCGGAAGGATGCAGTCCGTCAGGGGCGATCATTTCCGGCTCCGCACCGCGGGCGCGGCTGACCGGCGTGATGTCGATGAAGGCCACGCCCAGCTCGCGGCAGCGGCCGGCGGCAGCGGCGTTGAAAGCGTCGATGTCCGTGGCGACCGCTTCAGTGTCGCGCCCCGAGGCGGCGGCAAACGGGGTCACGCCCCAGTCGGGAATGGACAGCACGAACACTCTTGCCCGATCTCCGCCCGCGAATTCCACCGCCCGATCCAGCAGGGCGGCAAACTGCGCTGCGTACTCTTCCACGCTGTGGCCGCGGTACTGGTTGTTGACCCCGATCAGCAGGCTGACCAGGTCGTGATCCTGCGCCGGCGCTGCGGCGTCGATGGCCGCGTCCAGCTCGTCGGTGGTCCAGCCGGTGGTGGCGATGATCCGCGGCCCGTCCACCGCGATGCCCTCGGCGCCGAGGGCGCGCACCAGCTGCGCCGGCCACGACTGCGCGGGATCGACGTCTTCACCAACGGTGTAGGAATCGCCCAGCGCCAGATAGCGCAGCGGGCGGTCCGGTGCGGGTCCGGTCATGACTGCCTCCCTTCAAAGGACGCCAGCATAAGTGGCAATGTGCCTGCGCGGGACGCTGGGCGGTCCGCATGCGCGATAGAATCGCCGCATGCTGACCTCGACCGCTTCCGCGTGACCCCAGGCGCCGCCGAGGCGGACCAGGCCGCGCTGCGTGCGATTGGCTGGCCCGCCGTCGGCGAACCGCTGCCGGAGGCCTGGGCCGGGCTGATGGCGGAGCACCCCCAGGCCCGTCCGGCCCGCATCGTTGAACAGCACCGCACCGGCTACCTGGCCACCGATGGCCTCGGGCCGGCCGCCGTGGTGGAGTCCCTGCCCGAATGGCAGCTGCCGCGCTTTCCGTCGGAAGGGCGGGCGGCAGTCGGGGACTGGGTGCTGCTGGAAGAGAGCCGGATCGTGGCCCTGCTGCCGCGGCGCAGCCTGATCAAACGGGCGGCCGCCGGCGAGCACTATCGCCAGCAGCCGATCGCCGCCAACGTCGATGTGGTGATGGTGGTGACCGGCCTGGACGGCGATTTCAACCCGCGCCGCATCGAGCGCTACCTGCTGCTGGTCCGCGGCGCCGGGGTGCAGCCGGTGGTGATACTGACCAAGGCCGACCTGCCGGAAACCGACGTGGATGTCGCGCTCGCCGCGCTCGCCGCCACCCTCGGTGATGACGTGCCGGCGTTGGCGCTGGATACGCGCGATCCGGCCAGCGTCAATGCGCTGTTGCCCTGGCTGCGTCCGGGCGTGACCGCCGCGCTGGTCGGCAGCTCCGGCGCGGGCAAATCCACCCTGGCCAACACCCTGGTCGGCGAGGAGCGGATGAAGACTGCCGCGGTGCGCGAGAGCGATTCGCGCGGCCGCCATACCACCACCTGGCGCACATTGATCCCGCTGGCCTCGGGCGCGTGCCTGATCGACACCCCGGGCATGCGCGAGCTCAAGCCCACCGGCGAAGAGCGCCTGGCCGATGGCGGGTTCACCGAGATCGAAACCCTGGCCGAGCAGTGCCGCTTCCGTGATTGCCAACATGACAAGGAGCCCGGCTGCGCGATCCGCGAAGCGCTGCAGGCCGGGCGGATCGAACCCGGGCGGCTGAGGAATTACCTGAAGCTGCGCGACGAACTGGCCACGGCTGCGGAGACGCTGCTGCAGCGCCGCGCGAGCGGGCCGCCGGGCAAGCGCCCGGGCGGATCGCGGCCGCGCTGAGGGCTGTCATCTCCGTGCCCTTCAGGTCCGGACCGAAGGCTCTGCGGCGCCCCGGCCTTTCGCGGCCTTGAGCGATGCCCGGAATTCTTCAATGAAGGCTTCCGCCAGGTGCGAAGGAGGCCTGTCTTCCAGGTACACGCACTCGATCTCGAACCGGATGGCAGGATCCAGTGGGCGGAACTCCAGCTCTGCGCCAGCGATCGCCCGGGCGGTGAACTCGTCGATGATGCTCATGCCGGCACCGCACCGGGTCAGCGCAGCGGCCAGGTAATAGGTCTGGTTGGATACCACTTCGCGAAGGGTGACTTGCTGGGCTTCCAGCTCACGTTCGACGAGGTCGCTCAGCGGTCCGCTGTTGGCCAGCCCGACCATGTCGCGGCCGGCCAGGCGCGTGATGGGAACGCGCGCTTCCGGGTTGGCCAGCGAAGCGCGGTCATACAGGAGTACCAGCTCCCCCTTGCCCAGCCGCCGGCGCTGCATGCGGGGGTGCATGGGGGGCATGTAGGCGAAGGCAATGTCGCACTCGCGTTCGTACAGGGCCTGGAAGACATCGCTGTGGTGCAGGGTCTGGACATCGAACGTCACCTGCGGGAAGCGCTTCCGGTAGCGGGCAATGGCGCTTGGCGCAATGTACAGCCCCAGTGACGGCACCACTGCCAGGCGCAGGTGGCCGCCATCCATATTGCGGATATTGGAAATGGTTTTGCGCAGGGAGGCCATCCGCTCGAAGATCACCTTGACCTCTTCGAACAGCGTATGTGCTTCATCGGTGGCCACCAGCCGGCCGCGCACCCGGGTAAACAGCTCAAAGCCCAGCTGGCTCTGGGCATGCTGGAGCACCTTGCTCACCGATGGCTGGGAGACATGCAGCGTTCGGGCCGCTGCGCTGATCGAGCCCGCGGTGTAAACCGCGTAGAAAACTTCAATATGACGAAGGCGCATGAAGGCAGGTTAGGGCATGGGCTTCAGCTTGGCCACGCCCCGGCGCCGTCTTCTCCCAGGGCAAGCGCCACCGCCCGTTCCGCGCTGCCCATGGCAAGCGTCCAGCCGAACATGCCGTGTCCGATATTGCAGGTCAGGCCCTCGCGGACGTTGGCGATGATCGGAACGGAGTCCGGTGTGGACGGGCGCAGTCCGGCCCAGCGATCCAGGATCCTGGAGTAGTCGGCGGCCTCGGGCAGCGACTGGCGGGCCAATGCGAGAAACTGTTCAAACCGCGCGTTTGAAACGGCGGGGTCCCAGTCGTTGATATCCGCCATGCCGGCGATGCGCATGTTGTTGCCGAGCCGGCAGAACACCAGTTTGCGCGCCGTATCGGTAATGCTGGCGGTCGGTGCCAGGGGGCCGCAGGGGGCGGTAAGCGAGTAGCCCTTGATCGACATCAGCGGCGCGCGGATGCCGAGTTGACGCAGCAGCGCAACGCTTTCCACGCCGGTGCACACGATCAGCCGCCGTGCATGAGCCACATCACCGTCGCGCGAGTGCAACATCCAGTGCGGGCCGCGGCGCTCGATCGATTCGATATCGAACCCGAAACGGGTCTGCACGGGGTACCGGCCACACATGGTGTCCAGCAGCCCCGCGGAAAAACGCCATGGATCGCCAACGGCCTCCTCCGGGGAGTACACCACGCCCCGGATACCGGGCACCTGTGCCAGTGCCGGCTCGATTGCGACGGCTTCGCGTGGCGCCAGCAGCTGCTGTTTCACCCCGTAGGGACGCTTCAGTTCCAGCATCGCCGCACCTGCCTGCAGCGCAGCGTCGCTGAAATACAGGTGCAGCTTGCCGGCCACCCGGTGCTGGAAATCGAATGGATGCAGCTCCAGCAACGACTGCATGGCCTTCTGCGATGCCTGGGCCAGATGCAGGGTGCGCAGCGTATTGCGCCGCAGCTGCCGGCTGGTGGCGTTGGCCAGCAACGAGACGCCCCAGCGCCAGATGGACGGATTGCCCGTCAGCCGGAGCCGGAAAGCGGGATCACTGCCGGTCAGCAGTCCGGGGATCTGCTTCCACAGGGATGGGCCTGCCATGGCGTCCGTGTAGGCGTAGCTGAGCTGGGCGCCGTTGGCGAACGATGCCCCCTGGGCGGGCCCGGACGCGCGGTCCACGATCTCCACCGAAAGGCCGCGTCGGGCGGCGGCCCAGGCGGTGGCCATGCCGACCACGCCGGCCCCCAGGACGGTGACATCACAGGTCGGGTTGGATGCGTGCATCACGACTTTTCTTAGCAGAAGGTGGAGCGGCCGATACGGTGCCCTCACGCCGCGGATCGGCCGCGCCGTGCAGGCCATCTGCGCGCAGCTGCACGCCGTGCAGGCCGGAATCTTCCCCGCTGCCCGGTCGCACTGTTACGCCCAGGCGTTCCAGGCCGAGCCGCAATGCGGGCGTCATGGTGTCGGCTTCGCCATCAAAGCGTTCGCCGCGGGCCACCAGGTTGGGCAGGGCGATGGCCTCGTCCAGGGGCATGTCCCAGAACAGCCATCCCAGCAGGGTCTTGCCAATGTATGCGGGAATCGCATTGCCGCCCGGCGAGCCGATGGCGCCGGCAAAATTGCCGTCGCCGTCGAGCACGATGACCGGAGACATGGATGAGCGGGGGCGTTTTGCAGGCGCGATGGCATTGGCCGCTGCCGCGCCCGGCTGCCAGGAGAAATCGGTGAGCTGGTTGTTGAGCAGCATTCCGCCCGCGACCCGGCCTGAGCCGAAATACGATTCGATCGTGGTGGTCATGGAGACCGCGTTGCCTTCGCCGTCCACCACCACGAAATGGCTGGTGCCGGCCGGCTCGGCCGTATGGTCCTCAGCGTTCGCAGGCGCGCCGGAGGGCAGGCCGGGCGCAAATGCCCCCGGCGCGGCGTGCTGGCCAAGCAGGCGCCTGCGGCTGTCGAGATAGTCCGGGTCGAGCATGCCTTCGATCGGGACCTGGACGAATCCCGGATCGCCCACGTAGTGGTCGCGATCGGCATACATCAGCCGGCTGGCCTCGGCGAAGGTGAGCCAGGCGGCCGGATCGTTGGCCGGGCGCTGCGCGATATCGGTCCCTTCCAGCAACAGCAGGAGTTGCAGCAGCCCGACCCCGCTGGAGGGCGGCGGCGGCACGCAGACCAGGTGGGCGCGGATGGCGCGGCACAGCGGCTGGACCTTTTCGGCCTGGTAGCTGGCCAGGTCCGCCGCGCGCATCGGCGACGGACCGGGGGGCTCGCTGATCCGGTCGAGGATGGCCTGCGCCAGCGGCCCGGTCTGCAGTGCGGCTGCGCCGCGCGTGGCGATTTCCTGCAGGCTGCGCGCATAGACGGGGTTGCGCATCACCTCGCCGGCGCGCAGCTTCCGTCCGTCGGGATGCGAGAAGAGTCTGGTCACGTCCGGAGCGGCGGCTTGCGGGAACGTGCCTTCGATGTGCTGCTGGAGGCGCGGGGTGACAGTGAACCCCTGGTCGGCCGTTTCCGCCGCGGACGTAAACAGCGTCGACCAGGCAAGCCTGCCGTGGTCGGCGTGTGCGGCTTCCAGGGCCGGCAGGACGCCTGGCACTCCGGTGGCGCGGCCCGTGAGCATCGCCTGCGATCGCGGCAGCAGGTCTCCGGCGGGATCATGGAACAGGAGGGGGCCCGCGCCCGAGGGGGCCCGCTCACGCCCGAGGTAGGCATCGACCTGGCCGTCACGGGCCCGGTAATGAAGCAGGAACGCCCCCCCGGCCAGCCCGGAACTCTGGGGCTCGACGAGACCGAGCATCGCCTGCACCGCAATCGCGGCATCAATCGCGGTGCCACCGCGTTCCAGCACCTCCATCCCCGCCTGCGAGGCGAGCGGATGGGCGCTGCTCACCGTTCCAGCGCTGCGCGGTGCGACCGGCTGTGCCGGCTGCAGCGTGGGCTGGTGGATGCACGCCGCAAGCATCACGCCCGCGAGCGCTGTGCATGCAAGCGTCAGGCGCCGGGTGGCAGTGGACAACAGGCCATCTCCTGCTGGTGGGTGGATACGGATTCCGGCAACCAGAGGCCGGCGTGCAAAGCCTAACCCGGCCCGCGGCAAGCAGGCTTCATTTTCCTTCCCATGGGCACAACCTCCGGTTATGGGATGCCATAACCGTGGGGTATGCGTTGCCCCAGGATTGGTGGGGGACACCCGCCGGCAATCTATGCATGGTGGTACGTGGCCGCTGTCCTGGGAGGAGGAAGCATGGTCTGGAACGCCGCACGCCAGTGCGCTGTGCTTGTTGCCGGGTGCCTGTTGACGCTGTCGCTGGCGGTGCCCGCGCAGACCCGCCAGCTGCTCAATTACGAAGCCATCCACAAGCCGGAGACGGGCAGTGCCGGCATGGTGGTCAGCCAGAACGATGCGGCCAGCCGGGCCGGTGCACAGGTGCTGCGCGAGGGAGGCAACGCGGTGGACGCCGCTGTCGCCACCGCCTTCGTACTGGCCGTGACCCTGCCGCGCGCAGGCAATGTCGGCGGTGACGGATTCATGCTGCTTCACCTGGCTGGTGAGGGTCGGTATACCGCCATCGACTACCGTTCGGCGGCCCCGGCGCTGGCCACTCTGGATGCCTACGTCGGTGATGATGGTCAGCTCGACGGCCATTCGGCGGGCATCCGCGCCGCGGGTGTGCCGGGCACGGTGGCAGGCCTTGCACTGGCCCACGAAAAGTATGGCCGCCTGCCGTGGAAGCGGCTGCTGGAGCCGGCGATCAGGATGGCCGAGGACGGCATCGTGCTGACCGCCGATGAGGCGTTCGCGCTGGACTGGGGCAAAGAGCGGCTGGCACGCAGCACGGCGGGGGCTGCGGTGTTCCTGCACCCTGACGGGGAGGCGCTGGGTGCGGGCGAGCGGCTGGTGCAGTCCGACCTGGCCTGGACGCTGCGCCGGATCGCGGAACATGGAGCGGATGATTTCTATCGGGGCCAGGTCGCTGATCGCCTCGATGCGGGCATGCGCGAGCACGGCGGGCTGCTTCGCAAGCAGGACCTGATGCAATACCAGGCGATCGAGCGCCCGGCGCTGCGCAGCAGCTATCGCGGCGTGGAGGTGGTCACCATGCCGCCCGCCAGCGGTGGCGGTGCGGGCATCGTCGGCACCCTCAACGTCCTCGAGCACTTCGACCTGCCATCGATGGGGGCGGGGTCGGCCGATGCGCTGCACCTGTTCGCCGAGGCCAGCAAGCTTGCCTGGCGTGACCGGCTGACCCATGTCGGCGATACCGGCTTCCTCCAGGTACCGCTCGGGGGGCTGGTGGCCAAGCAGTACGCGGCCGGCCGCGCGGGCCTGGTCAGGATGGACCGCGCCACGCCGGCGGCAGACGTGGAGGCGGGAGATCCGTGGGCGCATGAAAGCCCGGAGACCACCCACTTCTCGGTGGTCGACGCCGACGGCAACGTGGTCAGCAACACCTACACCATCGGCGCCGACTTCGGGTCGGGGGTGATGATCGGGGGAACCGGCTTTCTGCTTGGCAACCTGATCGGAAACTTCTCGCTGCGCGCGCAGCTGGATGCCCAGCGCGAGGGCCGGCCTGCGCCGCCCAATGCGATGGAGCCGGGACGGCGGCCAGTCTCCAGCATGGCGCCGACGATGCTTGTGCGCGACGGCAAGCCATGGCTGGTGACGGGGAGTCCAGGCGGCAACACCATCCCCGGAACCATCGTGCAGACGATCATCAACGTGGTCGATTTCGGCATGAACGTCGCCGAGGCCACGATGGCACCGCGGGTGCATCAACACATGTCCGGCGACGGCGCGCTCCAGATCGAACGCGGCCTGAGCCCGGATACGCTGCGGCTGCTCGAAGCGCGCGGCCACATCACTTCATCCGGACAGACAATTGGCAGCACCCAGATGCTGGTGGTCGAACCCGGCCGGGTCGAAGGCGCGGCTGATCCCCGCAGGCCCGGGGCGGCGGCCATCGCACAGTAGCGGCGGCAGCGGCCACAGGAAAACAGCGCCCGCGCTTTCCAGCGCGGTCATGACAAGAACCGATGGTTCGTGGGAGCGAAGACACATGAAGACGTACCGGAAAACCATACTCGCAGCGGTCGTGGGCGCGATCCTCGCCGGCGCGCCGGCCTTCGCCCAGACTCCGCCGGCCGCGGACCCGGGTGCACCCCCGCCGACGGATGACGGGGAGCGGCGCCGGACCGACGAGCAGGCTGCGGCCGAACGCATCGCCGAGCTGGATCAGGTCGTGGTCGTCGGCAGCCGGTTCGCCGGCAACAACGAGGCCGGCATGGTCCCGGTGGCGGTGATGGACGAAGCGGAGATCGAGGCCACCGGCGCGGTCTCCGGTGAAGAGCTGCTGCGCAGCCTGCCGCAGGTGGGCGACATGATGTTCGACAATACCGACGTCGCCGCCAACCTCAATGCCGCGCGCGGCGATATCGGCTCGATCAACCTGCGCAACCTGGGTACCGGCAATACCCTGCTGCTGGTCAACGGCAGGCGCATGGTCCCGCATCCAGGTACGCAGACGGAGGCCCTGGTTCCGCGCCAGACCGCCAACATGAACTCGATCCCGCTGTACGGGGTGCGCCAGATGGAGGTGCTGATGGGCGGTGCTTCGGCGCTGTACGGATCGGACGCGGTAGCCGGCGTGCTCAACGTGGTGATGGACACCCATTTCCAGGGTCTGGAAGTGCAGGCGCAGTACGGCGGTTCGGAAAACATCGACCTGCGCCAGGGCAACTTCAACTTCAAGGCCGGCCGCTGGTTCAACGATGGGCGCACGCGGGTGACCCTGCTGGGCGGACACACCTACCGATCCGAAGTGGCGGCCAGCGAACATCCCCGTACCGCCAACATGGATCGCCGGGAGATGCTGGAAGGAACCCCGTTTGAGGGCCATACCTCCTTCGATAACCGCATGACCACCACGCCTTGGGCGGCATTCCAGACCCGCGATGGCCGGACGGTTTCGATGGACGGTGATCTGATCACCAGCGGGACCGGTTACTTCCACATGCAGCCGTTGGAGCATCGCTGCCTGATGCAGATCAACGATGACGTGTGCATCCAGACCGGTGCCTTCAGCACCGCCGAAGATCGTCCCCGGCGCTTCAACTCGATGCACCAGCGCAATATCCTGGGTGGCGTGGGCCGGACCAACCTGTTCGGCACCATTGAGCAGGACATCAACGACAACTTCGTCGCCTTCGGCGAAGTCAGTTACTACAAGGCCCGGTTCGAAAGCATGCGCGAACAGGCGTCGTCGCTGGGCTCGGCGCCGATGATCGTCCCCGCGTCCAACTACTACAACCCGTTCGGCGCGATGTACCTGCCGGACGGCACGCTCAACCCCAACCGCCTGCCCGGCATCGATGCGCCGGAAGAAGGCCTGGACCTGCGCATCACCAGCTATCGTGCCATCGACACAGCGCGTCCCTACACGGTGGACGATGATTCCTACCGGGTCATGGCGGGCGTGCGTGGCTACTTGGGCAATTTCGACTGGGAAAGCGCGGTGCTGTACTCGCGCGCAACCACCGAGGACACCCAGCACGGCTCGATCAGCAACTCCCTGTTTGCCGAAGCGTTAGGGCGTTCCGATCCGGGCGCCTACAACCCGTTCAATGGCGGTGATCCGAACGACTGGTCAGGGCTTGACGCGACTCCGAGCGATCCGGACACCATTGCCAGCTTCACCGTGCCGGTGGTCCGCTACAGCACCGCGAGCCTGTTCCAGGTGGACACCCGGTTCCTGCACGAGAGCATCTTCAACCTGCCCGCCGGCGACGTGGGCCTTGCCTTTGGTGCAGAGTGGCGTCGTGAAACGCTGAACGATGTGCGCGATCCGCGCTTCAACGGCGAGATCACCTACACCAACCCGATGACCGGGGAAATCACCAGCGATGTGCTGGGCGCCAGCCCGGCGGCAAGCAACTCCGGTGATCGCAACGTGGCTTCGTTCTACGGCGAGTTCGCCGTACCGCTGGTGTCGCCGCAGATGGGGATTCCACTGGTGCGCAGCCTTGACCTGCAGTTGGCCGGCCGCTGGGAGAACTATTCCGACTTCGGCTGGGTCTCCAACCCCAAGGTCGCCCTGGCGTGGAACCTCAGCGAGGACTTCATGGTGCGGGGCAACTGGGCGCAGAGCTTCCTGGCGCCCAATATCCTGCAGCTTTACGCCGAAGGCACCGTGGTCAGCAATACCCGCACCGATTACTACATGTGCGAGGCGGACCTGCGTGCCGGCCGCATCGACAGCTGGTCCGGGTGTGGCCGTGGCTCCAGCACCCAGGCCGAGCGCAGCGGCAACCGCGACTTGCAGCCGGAAACCTCCGACGCCTATTCGGTCGGGTTCGTGTTCCAGCCGACCTTCCTGCCCAAGGCTGCAGGCCGCCTGACCCTGACCGCCGACTACTGGGTGATCGAGCAGGAGGACGTGATCGGCATCCTCGGCGAGCAGGCCCAGCTGGCGCTGGATTACCTGGCGCGCATGCAGGGTTCGCACAACCCGAACGTGGTCAGGAACGATCCCGATGACACCCGCATCGAGGACTTCGTGGGGACCGGCCTGGACCCGGTCGGTACCGTCAGCGTGGTCAATGACACTTACATCAACCGGCTGCCCCGCACCACCCGCGGCATCGACTTCGGGCTGACCCACCGGATCCCGACTGAGCGGGCGGGCACGTTCAATTACAGCATCAATGCCTCCCGCCTGATCGAGCGCACCCAGGATCCGGTGGCCGACGAGCAGATGATCCTGGACGCCCAGGAAGCGGGCATCATCAGCGACGGGTTCCGGCTCAGCAGCGCCGGCAACCTGCTTGGCATCAACGGATCGCCGGAGTGGCGGGCGACAGCCAACCTTTCATGGCGCAAGGGTGATTGGCTCACCGGGGCCCATGTGCGCTACGTGGGCGAGTTCGAATCCACCGGTGCGCTGCGCGATGGCAACCGCTTCCAGATTCCGAGCTGGACCACTACAAACCTGTACCTGGAGCGTCGCTTCGACGGGCTGGACAACTTCCTCGACGGCTCCCGCATCCGGCTCACGGTACGCAACGTGGCTGATCGCGACCCGCCGCTCTCGACCACGGCCATCGGCTTCTATTCCGGTGTGCACAACGTGCTGGGGCGTGGCTACTACCTGACCCTGACCAAGAGCTTCGACTGATCCGGCCACTGCACGACGCCGGGCGGCATCAGCCGCCCGGCGCCCATCCAGCAAGAGGAAGCGCGATGCGATCCAGACACTCTGCAAAACGTAGCGTCGCCATGTGTGCGGCGCTCCTGCTGTCGCTGTTCGCGCTGCTCCCCGCCTTGGCGGGCGGCATCGAAGAGAGGCTCGCCGGACTCATGGCCGAGCACGAGGCGGTGGGGTTGGCGGTGGTGGTGGTCGGGGACAACGACATCGTCTACCGCAACAGCCTTGGGTGGAAGGACAGGGAAGCGCGCATGCCGCTGGAGGAGGATGACGTGTTCCGCATCGCGTCCATCTCCAAGTCGTTCGCAGCGGTGTCGGTCCTGCAACTGGTGGAGCAGGGCAGGCTGTCGCTGGACGACGACGTGGGTGGGCTGCTTGGATTCCCGGTGCGCAATCCCGCGTTCCCGGAACAGGCGATCACGCTGCGGATGCTGCTCAACCACACCTCGTCCATTACCGACAGCCAGCAATACGGCAGCCTGGACATCATCAATCCCGGGGCCAACGCGACCTGGGCCGAAAGTTACTCGGCCCACGCCCCGGGGCAGCAGTACGAGTACTCCAACCTGGGTTACAACATGGTCGGGGCGATCATCGAAAGGGCCTCGGGGGAGCGGTTTGACAGGTACGTGAAGCAGCACGTGCTCGAGCCTCTGGGCCTGTACGGCGGCCATTGGTCGGACGTGCTGGATGCGGACCGCTTCGCGCAGATCTACCGCTACCGGGACGGCGCGGGCTTTGTGCGCTCGGACGCCGCATATGCGCCGTTGGGCGAGCGTCTGGCGGACTACCGGCTGGGCTACAGCGCGCCCCTGTTCTCTCCCACCGGCGGCATGAAGATCAGCGCGTCCGACCTGGCCCGGTACATGTTGATGCACATGAACCAGGGAGAGTGGGCCGGCGCGCGGATCATCAGTCCCGAGCATGCCGCGTTGATGCAGGCGGCCACCGTGCAGATTGATGCTGAAAGCAGCTACGGGTTGGCCCTTCGCATCGACCGGGCCCTGATTCCGGGTGTCACGCTGACCGGTCACACCGGTTCCGCCTACGGGCTGTACAGCTCGATGTTCTTTGATGCCGACAGGAAGTACGGCTTCATCGTGATCACCAACGGCGTCAGGGACCCGGAGCTCCGGGACGCGGTGAACCGCGCGCTGTACGAACACTTCATCGGTCCGGTCAGCTCCAGAAATTGATGAAGCCGGTGATGATCAGGGCGTTGGTGAAGTCGATGAAGAACGCGCCGACCAGGGGTGCCACCAGGAATGCGCGCGGCGCCGCGCCGTAGCGTTCGACCAGGGCGCGCATCACCGCCATCGCATTGGCGGTGGTGCCAAGCATGAAGCCGATGAAACCGCCGCCCATGATGGCGGCGTCGTAGTCCCGGCCCATGACCCGGAACACCACGATGCAGAAGGCCACCACCGCGCCCACCTGCAGCACCAGGTTCAGCACCAGCGGAAGCGCCAGCCCGGCAAGCTCCCAGAGCTTGAGGTTCATCAGCGCCACCGACAGGAACAGCGCCAGGCACACGTTGCCGATCAGATCGGTGGTGGGCACCGAAAGGCCGATCCACCCGGTCCTGTCATCCAGGTTGCGGATCGCCGCGCCCACCAGCATTGCTCCCACGTAGGCGGGCAGGGTGATGCCGGTAGCGGAGATCCAGCCGCTGACCCATGCTCCCAGCCACATCGCGATCAGCAGCGTCACGATGCTCTTGAGGGCGTTGAATTCGCGTACCGCCTCCGATGGTGCCGGACCGGTCGTCTCCAGGTCTGGTGAAACCTGCGCCTGCTGGCTGGACGGCGACAGCCGGAAGCGGCGGATCATCACCGTGATCGCCGGGCCGCCCACCAGCCCGCCGAGCACGATGCCGGCCATCGCCGAGGCCACGGCGATCGACTCCGCGCCCACCACCCCGGCCTCCTCGAACAGCGGCGCGAATGCCAGGCCCGTGGCGGGCCCGCCGGTGAGCGTGGTCGAGCCGGCCAGCACGCCGAACAGCGGGTGCAGGTCGAAGCCCACCGCTACCGCCATGCCGAGCAGGTTCTGGAACACCGCGAAGCCGCTCGCCAGCCCAAGGAAGATCATCACCTGGGTACCGCTGATCTTCAGCAGCCTCAGGCTGGCGTTCATGCCGATCGTGGTGAAGAAGGCGATCATCAACGGCGTCTGCAGGCTGGTGTCGAGTACGAATAACGTGGTGTCCCGCGCATGCGCAATCCACACCGCTATGGCAAACACCAGCCCCCCGATCACCGGTGGCGGATGGTTGTATTTTCCAAGCACCGGCACCCATCGGCACAGGCCGTAACCCAGGAACAGCGCGATGCCCGCAAGGGCAAGGGTCTGCACCGCATCAAGTTGCAGCATCGACAGGGACTCCTCGTGTAATCAGGCGCACGGTAGTGCTCAATCGCAGGTACCGGCAGGCGGATGGTGGCGCAGCATACGCCCCGGCAGGGCTTCCGCCGTCTCGCCGCGATCGATCATGGCCGTGCCGTTGATGAACAGATATTCCACGCCCTTGGACAGGACCGAAGGTTCCACGTAGGTCGCAGCCGGCGCGTACCGTTCGGGATCAAACACCACGACATCGGCGTGGTATCCGGCGCGCAGGTAGCCGCGATCCTCCAGGCCGAAGGTGTCGGCGGTCAGGCCGGTCGAGCGGTGGATGAAGGACTGCAGGTCGATGACGCCTTCCTGGATGACGAAGCGGGCGTATTTTTCCGGGAAGGTCGCGTACTGGCGTGGATGTCCGTCGCCGCCGTCGGAGGCGGTCAGCACCCACGGCTGGCGCATCAGTTCCGCCACATCATCCGCGTGCATGTTGAACGAAGCGATCTTCCGTGCGGACCCGCTGCCGCCCGGTCCGCCGTGGCGGATGATCCGCAGTGCCGCCTCCACCGGCTCCGTCTCCCACGTGTCCGCCATTTCCTCCAGCGTCCTGCCCGACCAGGGCCAGCCCTCGCCGATCATCAGGACTGCGGCGGCTCCCCCGCGCCGGCGCAGGTTCTGCACCATTTCACTGTGGATCCGGTCCGCGCTGTCCGGATCGTCGAGCCGAGCGAACAACGCTTCGCGGCCGCCATCCTGGGCCCAGCGCGGCAGCAGTGCGGCCTCGATCCCGGTCGCCGAGGCCAGCCAGGGGTACTGGTCGGCGGTCACCCGGATGCCTTCCTCGCGCGCGCGCGCGATGCGCTCGATGATCTTGCCGGCGCTGCCGTGCACGTCCGTGCCCAGCGCCTTGATGTGGGCGATATGCACCGGGATCCGCGCCCGCCGACCGATCTCGAGCACTTCCTCGATTGAGTCCATGAGGCCGATCGAGTAGCTGGATTCGTCGCGCTGGTGGGTGTCGTAGACGCCACCGCGGATGGCGGCCTCGCTGGCCAGCGCCACCACCTCGTCGGTGCTGGCGAAACTCTGCGGGGCGTAGAACAGGCCCGTGGAGAGGCCGATGGCGCCCTGGCACATCGCCTCGGCGACCATGCCGCGCATCTGCTGCAGTTCGTGCGCGTCGGGAGCACGGTCCGCGTTGCCGAGCACGCGCCGCCTGACCGCTCCCAGTCCAACGTAGGCCGCGATATTGGTGCCTGTCCCGTGGCTTTCGAACCATTCGCGCTGATCGGCGATATCCGGGGTGCCCCCTCCATCGATTCCGATGAAGATCGTGCTGACCCCCTGGTGCAGCCACGGCAGGTTGCGTCGGGCCTGGGGATCAGGAGAGCGGATGTAGGTGGAAGGATGGGTGTGGGGGTCGATGAAACCCGGCGCCACGATCAGCCCGCGGGCGTCGATGGTGCGCGCCGCCTGGTAGCGGCCGGCCAGGTGCGGGCCCACCTCGACGATCCTGTCCCCGGTGATGGCGACATCCGTGCTGCGGCCGGGACTGTCGCTGCCGTCAAACAGCGTGCCGCCGGCGATGATCAGGTCCACGGTGCCGGCGGCCGGCTCCTGGCGGACCTCAAAGCAGGCCGTGAGCAGCAGCGCGACCGTCAGCCAGGCGGCGAGGCCGCAGGATCGCATGAGGCGGTACAGCTGGGGCATCGGACCTCTCCGGACAGATGGGGTTCGTTTTTTGGCCGTGGATATTGGCCGAAGATCCATCCATCTTCATGCCTGCTGCAATCATTGACCATTGAAATAGGGCCGGTCCTGCATAGCCCGGGGTTATGTGTCATGCGCCCCCGGCTGGCGTAGGCGGCATCCGGACCGGCTAGAATTGGGATTCCAGCAGCAGGTCAGAGTGAGATGTCAGACAAACCGTCCAGCCCCATCGAATCCGCAGAAGAGTTCCGCAAAGCGGCCCTGGACTACCACCGCTTGTCGCCCCCCGGGAAGATCAAGGTCACGGCCACCAAGGCCATGCTGACCCAGCGCGACCTGGCCCTGGCCTACTCGCCCGGCGTGGCCTACGCCTGCGAGGAAATCGCCGCCGATCCGCTTACCGCCGGTGACTACACTGCCCGCGGCAACCTGGTGGCGGTGATCACGAACGGCACCGCGGTGCTGGGCCTGGGCGATATCGGGCCGCTGGCCAGCAAGCCGGTGATGGAAGGCAAGGGCGTGCTGTTCCAGAAGTTCGCCGGCATCGACGTGTTCGACATCGAGATCGACGAGCGCGACCCGGACAAGCTGGTCGACATCATCGCCAGCCTGGAGCCCACCTTCGGCGGCATCAACCTGGAAGACATCAAGGCGCCGGAATGCTTCGTCGTCGAGCGCAAGCTGCGCGAACGGCTGAAGATCCCGGTGTTCCACGACGACCAGCACGGCACGGCGATCATCGTCGGCGCGGCGGTGGTCAACGCGCTGGAAATCGCCGGCAAGAAGATCGAAGACGTGAAGCTGGCCACCACTGGCGCCGGCGCAGCGGGCATTGCCTGCCTGGACATGCTGGTGGCGCTGGGGCTGAAGCCCGAGAACATCACCGCCTTCGACCGCGGCGGGGTGATCCACAGCGGCCGTGACGACCTGGACGAGGCCAAGCGCCGCTACGCCCGTGACACCGACAAGCGCGAGCTGGCCGAGATCGTGGCCGGCGCGGACGTGTTCCTGGGCCTGTCCGCCGGCGGCATCCTCAAGCCGGAAATGGTGGCCACCATGGCCGAGCGGCCGGTGATCCTGGCGCTGGCCAATCCGCACCCGGAAATCCTGCCTGAAGCGGCCAAGCTGGTGCGCCCGGACGCAATCATCGCCACCGGCCGCTCCGACTACCCCAACCAGGTCAACAACGCGGTCTGTTTCCCCTACATCTTCCGCGGTGCGCTGGACGCCGGCGCCACCGGTATCAACGAAGAGATGAAGCTGGCCTGCGTGCATGCCATCGCCGAGCTGGCCAAGGCCGAGGCCAGCGACCTGGGCAGCGCCTACGGTGGCGACGTGCCCACGTTCGGGCCGGAATACATCATCCCGCGCCCGTTCGACCAGCGCCTGCTGACCGTGCTTGCGCCGGCCGTGGCCCAGGCGGCCGTGGACTCGGGCGTGGCCCAGCGTCCGATCGAGGACATGGATGCCTACCGCGAAAAGCTCCGCCACTTTCTCACCCGCACCGCGCTGGTGATGAAGCCGGTCTACGACCGCGCCCGTGACGACCGCCAGCGCGTGGTCTACGCCGAAGGCGAGGAAGAAACCGTGCTGCGCGCGGTGCAGACCGTGGTCGACGAGGGCCTGGCGCGTCCGATCCTGATCGGGCGGCCGGATGTGATTGAGACCCGGATCCGCAAGCTGGGGCTGCGCCTGGAGGAAGGGCGCGACTTCGACCTGACCAACATCAACGATGATCCGCGCTTCCACGATTACTGGACCCAGTTCCACGCCCTGACCGAGCGCCGCGGCATCACCCCGGATTCGGCCAAGAACCTGATGCGCTCGCGGCCGGCGCTGATCGCCGCGCTGATGGTCGAGCGCGGTGAAGCCGACGCCATGCTGTGCGGCATGGTCGGGCGCTTCCACAAGAAGCTCGGCTATATCCGCAGCGTGCTGCCACTGGATCGCGGCGTGCAGTGCACCGCCGCCATGACCGGCGTGGTCAGCGACCGCGGCCTGTGGTTCTTCCTCGACACCCACGTGCAGGAAGACCCCACTGCCGAGCAGCTGGCCGAAGCCACCATCCAGGGCGCCTACCGGCTCAAGCTGTTCGGGATCGAGCCCAAGATCGCGCTGCTGTCGCACTCCAACTACGGCAGCCACGCCAGCCCCAGCGCGATGAAGATGCGCAAGGTGCGGGAGATCCTGGCCGAGCGCGCGCCAAAGCTCGAGGTGGACGGCGAGATGATGCCCGACACCGCCTGGGACGAAGTCATGCGCCGGCGGATCTTCCCCAACACCACGCTTTCGGGCCAGCCCAACCTGCTGGTGCTGCCCAACCTGGATGCGGCCAACATCACCTACAACATGGTGCGGGTGATGACCGACGGCGCCGCGCTGGGGCCGATCCTGATGGGCGTGAGCCGTCCGGCCCACATCATGACCCCCACCGCCACCCCGCGCCGGGTGATCAACATGACCGCCATTGCCGCGGTCGAGTCGCAGATCCGCAAGAGCCGCGGCGGCTGAGGCGTCGGGGCCCGGCCCCGACCCCGGCCTACGCCACGAGGCTGCGGACCAGCGCCGGCAGCTGGTGCAGGTCGTCCTTTGACAGGGCCGCGTCGGCGGCCAGTGGCGGATCGTCGGACAGGCCGAGCAGCGGCGCGCCGGTGAGGAGCACAAACGGCAGTGCAGGGTCGTGGGCGCGCACAAGCGCCAGCGCCTCTTCGGCGGAAAAGCCCGGCAGGTTCAGATCCGACAGCACTAGCTGCGGCGGGGTGTCGCGCAACGCCTGGCGCACGGCGTCCGCCGACCATACGTGGGTGCAATCCACTCGCAGCCCGCCGTCGCGCAGGGCAATGGAAATCAGCTCCGCGTCATCGCGGGAATCCTCGATCAACAGCACCCGGTATGGCTGGCCCGGCGCCCGGCTCATGATCGCTGCTGCCTAGTCAGCCGCCGGTGGTTCGTTGAGAACCGCCCAGAACCGGCCCAGGGTACGCACTGCTTCGAAGAACTGGTCCACATCCACCGGTTTGACCACATAGGCGTTCACTCCCAGATCCCAGCTGCGCGCCAGATCGCTCTCTTCGCGTGAAGAGGACAGGATCACCACCGGCAGGTGGTTGAAGCGGCTGTCCTTGCGCAGTTCGGTCAGCACTTCCAGGCCGTCCAGGCGCGGCATCTTGATGTCCAGCAGCAGCACCGCGGGGTCGCTGTCTTCACGATCCTGGAAGCGGCCACGGCGGAACAGGTAGTCCAGCGTCTCCACGCCGTCTTCCACGTGCACGATGGGATTGGCGAGGTTGGCATCGCGCAGCGCATCGATCGCCATTTCGGCATCGTGCGGACTGTCTTCCGCAAGCAGGATGGTGCGAAGTTGGGTCATGTTCCGGTATTCCTGTGTTCCTGCAGCTCGCTGGCGGCCGGGAGGGTGAAGTGGAAGGTGGCACCTTTGCCAGGCTCTGATTCTGCCCAGATCCGGCCGCCGTGGCGAACCAGCACCCGGCGCACGCTGGCCAGGCCGATGCCGGTGCCGGGGAACTCGCTGGGTGCATGCAGTCGTTGGAACACGCCGAACAGCTTGTCGCCGTATTTCATGTCGAATCCGGCGCCGTTGTCGACCACCTGGAAGTGGTGGCTGCCATCCGCGTCCAGTTCGTGACTGACCGTGATCCGCGCGGGTTCGGAGCCGGCGCTGTACTTGACCGCGTTGCCCAGCAGGTTCAGCCAGACCTGGCGCAGCATGTTTTCGTCACCCACCACCACCGGCAGGTTGTGCACCTGCCAGTGGATCTCGTGGTCGGGGTTGTCTTCCCGGGCGTTGGCGTCCAGCAGGGCCCGGGTGTCGTTGACCGCCGACTGCATATCGACCATCTGCAGGCGCAGCGCGCTGCGTCCCAGGCGTGAATACACCAGCAGGTCGTCGATCAGCGCCGACATGCGCTTGCTCGATCCGGTGATGACATCCAGGTAATGGCGGCCCTTTTCGTCGGCCCCCTCGCCCAGGTGCCGGCCCAGCTTGTCGGCGAAGCCGCCGATATGACGCAGCGGCGCGCGCAGGTCGTGCGAGACCGAATAGCTGAACGCCTCCAGCTCGCGGTTCACGTCCGACACCAGTTCGATCTTGCCTTCCAGCTGGCGGTTCAGTTCGCGGATCTGGCGCTCGTGGAGGATCTGGGCGCTGATATCGCTGGCGGTCAGCAGCACCGCCTGCTGCTCGCTGTCCGGCAGCTCCATGCGCCGGGCCGAAAGCAGCATCACCCGTTCCACGGAGTCGGCGGTGCGCTGGGTGATCTGGAAATCCCACAGTTCGCGCCCGCGGGTCAGTACGTCGGTCAGCCGCCGCAGCACGGTCGGTTCCTGCCATGCGCCGGCGCCGAAGGCGGTCAGCGGCTCGCCGCGGCTGTCGTCTTCCACGCCGTACAGCTCTCCGAAGGCGGTGTTGTACATCAATACGTGGTTGTTCCCGTCGAGCAGTGCGATGGGCTCGCGCACGGTGTCCAGCATCACTGCGGCACGCGAGCTGGCGCTGCGGGCATCCTGCTCGGCGCTGATTCGGCGCGCGCCCTGGCGCAGGCTGTACCAGGCCAGCAGTCCCAGCAGCAGCAGCTGCAGCACCAGACCGGCGCCGCCCACCAGCGTGGCGCGCCGTTCGGCCACCTGTGCCTCGGCTTGGCGCAGCTCCAGCAGCCGGTGCTCCTCGGTGTTGAGCTGGTCGATCAGCTTGTGGATCGGGAAGCGCGTGAGCATCGTCTGCACTTCCGCGGTCGTCGGCCCGGTGGCGGTATCCAGCAGCCGGTAGATCTCGCCCAGGCGCAAGGTGACCATCGCGTGCAGTTCGCCCAGCAGCCGTTGCTGCACCGGATTGTCCTGGGTCAGCGTATGCAACTCTTCCAGCAGCGGTTCGATCCGCGGCCGGCTGTAGCTGATCCGCTCGCGCAGCAGTTCGATGTCCACGCCGTAGCCCAGGCCCAGGGCCGCGGCCTCCACGCTGCGCACGTCCGCGGCCAGAGTGCTCACCCGGGCTTCCACCTGGTGGCTGTGCACCAGCCATGCCTGCGCGCGGGTGTTGGCCTGCGTGGCCAGGGCATTGAGCAGGAAAGGCACGACCACGATCGCCGCAACCGCCAGGATCAGGCCTGGCAGGCGGTATTTCGAAGAATCGGCTTCGGCTATGTTGATTGGCATGGATTGGCAGCAACTGCAGGACAGCGGGCGTTGGTGCCGTGGTCCTTCCCCGTTTGAACCGACGAATCATGGCCCAATCTTGTGAAAAAGCCGTGAAGACGACGGTGTGGCGGCCCCGCCGCGCGCCCGGCCCAAGGGTGCGCGCCTGTTAGAATCGAGGGATTCGATCCACTGACCAAACCACGGCTGCACAGGCGGCCGCGAGCGGAGCCCCAAGCGATGAACTGGTTGAACGACGTACTGGAAAACGATCCCGATCCCGCAGAGACCCGGGAGTGGGTGGAGTCGATCAAGGCGGTCATCGACAACGACGGGCCGCAGCGCGCGCACCACCTGCTGGAAAATATGGTGGAGCTGACCCGCCGTGCGGGCGCCCACCTGCCGTTTGCGCCGACCACCGAATACATCAACACCATCCCGGCCCACCTGGAGCCGGGCATGTCCGGCGACGCGGCGATGGAGTGGAAGATCCGCTCGCTGATCCGCTGGAACGCCATGGCCATGGTAGTGCGCACCAACCGCAAGCCGGGCGACCTGGGCGGGCATATCGCCAGTTTCGCCAGCGCCGCCACCCTGTACGACGTGGGCTTCAATCACTTCTGGCGCGGGCCCGAAGGCGACCATCCGGGTGACATGATCGGCATCCAGGGCCACAGCTCGCCGGGCATCTACGCCCGCTCGTTCCTGGAAGGCCGCCTGAGCGAGGACCAGCTGGACCACTTCCGCATGGAGGTCGACGGCCGCGGCATTTCCTCCTACCCGCATCCGTGGCTGATGCCCGATTACTGGCAGTTCCCCACGGTGTCGATGGGCCTGGGCCCGATCGCTGCGATCTACCAGGCGCGCAACTGGAAGTACCTGGAGGCGCGCGGGCTGATGCCCAAGACCGACCGCAAGGTCTGGTGCTTCCTGGGCGATGGCGAGACCGACGAGCCGGAAAGCCTGGGCGCGATCTCGGTGGCCGGCCGCGAGGGCCTGGACAACCTGGTGTTCGTGATCAACTGCAACCTGCAGCGCCTGGACGGCCCGGTGCGCGGCAACGGCAAGATCATCCAGGAGCTGGAGGGCCAGTTCCGCGGCGCCGGCTGGAACGTGCTCAAGCTCATCTGGGGCAGCTACTGGGATCCGCTGCTGGCCAACGACAAGGACGGCTTGCTGCGGCGGATCATGATGGAAACCGTCGACGGCGAATACCAGAACTGCAAGGCCTTCGGCGGCGCCTACACCCGCGAACATTTCTTCGGCAAGACCCCGGAGACCGCAGCCCTGGTCGCCAACCTGTCCGACTACGACATCTGGCGCCTGAACCGCGGCGGCCACGACCCGCACAAGGTCCATGCCGCCTACCAGGCCGCTTCGGAAACGGAGGGCATGCCCACCGTGATCCTGGCCAAGACGGTCAAGGGCTACGGCATGGGCAGCGCCGGCGAGGCGCTCAACCCCACCCACCAGACCAAGAAAATGGACGACGAGGCGGTGCGCGTGTTCCGCGACCGGTTCAAGATCCCGATCGACGACGACCAGCTCAAGGACGGCGCGGTGCCGTTCTACCACCCCGGCAAGGACTCGGAGGAAGTGCAGTACATGCACGAACGCCGCAAGTCGCTGGGCGGCTTCCTGCCGCAGCGCCGGATGAAGGCCAGCGAGTCGCTGCCGGCGCCGAAGATGGAGGTGTTCGAGCGTCTGCTCAAGGACACCGGCGAGCGCCAGATCTCCACCACTATGGCGTTCGTGCAGGCGCTGGGCATCGTGCTGCGCGACAAGCAGGTGGCGCCGCGGGTGGTGCCGATCGTGGCCGACGAGGCCCGCACCTTCGGCATGGAAGGCCTGTTCCGCCAGATCGGCATCTATGCCCCGCAGGGCCAGAAGTACAAGCCGGTCGACCGTGACCAGCTGATGTACTACCGCGAGGACGCGGCCGGGCAGGTGCTGCAGGAAGGCATCACCGAGGCCGGCGCGTTCGCCAGCTGGATGGCCGCGGCCACCAGCTACAGCACCAACGACCTGCAGCTGCTGCCGTTCTTCATCTTCTACTCGATGTTCGGCTTCCAGCGCGTGGGCGACGCCGCCTGGCAGGCGGCCGACATGCGTGCGCGCGGGTTCCTGCTTGGCGCCACCGCCGGTCGCACCACGCTTAACGGCGAGGGCCTGCAGCACGAGGACGGCCACAGCCACCTGATGGCCGGCGCGGTCCCCAACTGCCGCAGCTACGACCCCACGTTCGCCCACGAAGTGGCGGTGATCCTGCAGTACGGCATGCAGCGCATGCTCGAAGAGCAGGTGGACGAGTACTACTACCTCACCCTGATGAACGAGAACTACGGCCACCCGGGCATGCCCGAGGGTGCCGAGGAAGGGATCATCAAGGGCATGTACCTGCTCAAGGACGCCGGCAAGCCGAAGAAGGGCGAGCTGCGGGTGCAGCTGCTGGGCAGCGGCACGATCCTGCGCGAAGCGATCGCCGCGGCCGAGCTGCTGGACAAGGATTTCGGCGTCACCGCCGACATCTGGTCCTGCCCCAGCTTCAGCGAGCTGCGCCGCGACGGCTTCGACGTGGAGCGCTGGAACCGCTTCAACCCGGAGGCGAAGAAACCGCGCAAGGCTTACGTCACCGAACTGCTGGAAGGCCGCCAGGGTCCGGCCATCGCCGCTACCGACTACGTGCGCGCCTACGCCGACCAGATTCGCGCCTTTGTGCCGACGACATACACGGTTCTTGGTACTGACGGCTTCGGTCGTTCCGACACCCGGGAGAACCTGCGCCGCCACTTCGAGGTCGACCGCTTCCACATCGCCCACGCGGCGATCGACGCGCTGGCCAGGGACGGCAAGATGACCGCCAAGGACGCCGCCCGCGCGCTGAAGCTCTACAAGATCGATACGGAGCGGCCGAACCCGCTGCTGGCCTGATCGCCATCGCCACGTCGGCGTCGGGGCTACGCCCTCGACGCCCGCGGCTTCAGTCCGAGATCAGCAGCGGGACCGGGACTTCCGCCAGCAGCGTGGTAGTCACGCCGCCAAAGAACCGCTGGTAGACGCGCGAGCGGCTGTAGGCGCCGATCACCAGCAGATCGGTCCGGGATGCCTTGGCATGTTCAAGCAGGGCCTCGGCCACCGGCGCGCCGCCGGACTGGATCTGGTCCACCTCGATCTTCGCCCCGTGCCGGGCCAGGTGCTGGGCCAGGGTTGCGCCGGCATCGGCGCCTTCCCAGCGCGGATCCTTGTCGCTGTCCACCACCACCACCCGCACTTCGTCGGCGGAAACGATGAACGGCATGGCGTCGGTGATGCTCCGGCGCGCCTCGCGACTGCCGTTCCAGGCCACCATGACGCGCTTTCCGATGTGTTCGCTTTGCCAGGCCTGGGGCACGACCAGCACCGGTGAACCGCCTTCGGCGAGGATGCGGTCGGGCGTCCATTCGGCGGGCCATCGCGGCGAGGGCGGGTGGCTGACCATCACCAGGTCGCAGTACAGCGAGTGCCGGCCGATGGTTTCATCCGAATGGTCCAGCATCACCACGCGGAATTCCGCGCTGATCTCATGGCGACTGGTCAGGCGGGCCAGGTGGCGGCCGGCGCGGATCACCCGACGCTCCTGCTCCCGCTGGCGGCGGGCGGCGGCCTCCTGCAGGGCCTGCGCACCGCGGATGTGGCCGCTGGCGCGGTGCCCGGACGCGGTGTCGATGGCGTAGATGCCGATCAGGTGTGCATCGTGGATGCGGGCCAGCCTCGCGGCGTGATCGCCGAGGTCGGAATGGCCTTCTCCGGCCCCCTCTTCGACGACGAAAGCGATGTTCTTCATGCTGTTGATCATGTTGACTCCAGTTCGTTCCGCGCCGACAGGAGCCGGAGCCCCTGGCGCGGACGTTTGAATTTCAGGTGCCGGGCCAGATACGCGATCCCGGATGTGGAGATGAGCACGTAAGCCAGCAGCTCGGTGGTTTCTTCCACGGCGTTCTTGAATACCCGCAGATACTGCTCGTCCAGCAGTCCCTCCCAGATCAGGCTCATGCCCAGCAGGCGCGAATGGACCAGCAGGATGCCCAGCGCCAGGATCATCAGCACCCCGGACCGGGATGACACGAAGCGCGCCATGGCGCGAAGCGCAGCCCGCCAATCGGCAGCCGCATAGGCCACCGCTGCCAGGGCCACCGCGGCCACCAGGATCTGCCAGAGGCCGTCGAATACCAGATCCCAGGCGGCATCGGTTTCGCGGATGGCCATGCAGATGAAAAATCCGGCGGCCAGTACGGCGAAGCGGCGTTCGCCAGGATTGCCACGGGCCAGGGTGAGAAACGCGGCGGCGGTGACGGCCAGCAGCAGCAACTGGATGCTTTCCACCAGCGAGTGCTCTCCCACGCTGTTGCCCAGCCACTGGATATCCACCAGCAGCGCAACTGCCGGGATGGCCATCAGGCACCAGAGTGCGCCCGCCCGGACAAGTCCCTGCACCAGCAGCCGCAGGTCGGGGGAGTGCCAGGGGCCGGGCGCACCTGCGTAGGGTCTGGGCGCTGGCGCAACGGACAACGGCCCCCGGTCACCGTCATTGGTGGCCGGCAGGTCAAAGCGCATTGGCCGGTTGCCCAGTCGGGATCGGGCTTGGGCGGCGTATGTGTGTTTCAATTCGGTAATTGGTTGATCATCCTAGTTTGGTTGGTCATACTACCTAAATGCGAAAATCAGAGCAAACCACGGCCCGCCAACCGTCGCGGTCCGCAACCACCAAGGGGGAGGCGCGCAGGGCCCAGATCCTGGATGCGGCCACCGAGTGCTTCCGCCGCGAGGGCTTCCACGGCTCGAGCATGGCGCGGATCGCCGCCACTGCCGGCATGAGTACCGGTCACGTATTCCACTACTTCAAGCGCAAGGAAGACATCGTTGAAGCGATCGTCGCCCGCGAGCGCACGGTGATGGAGGGGTTCGCGGAACGGCTGCGGGCTGCCGGGACCCAGGCGGACATGCTTGATCTGATCTACGAAGGGGTGGTCGATGTACTCACCCGGGAAAGCGGCGGCGCATCGCTGACCATGGAGATCCTGGCAGAAGCCACCCGCAACCCCGAGATCCACCAGATGCTGCGCTCATATGACGACGAAGCCAGGCAAATGATCGTTTCCACTCTGGAAGACACCGGCCATGGGGCCGCGACCCGGCGGGAGATCCTGGCCGCGATGGTGGAGGGCCTGTCGATACGCAGACTGCGCAATCCGGGCCTGGCCGATACGCTGGACCGGCAGGTGCTGCGCCGGGTGCTGGGGTCCGTCATCGCCGGCTGACACCCACGGTTCGGCATCCTGCTAGATTCGCGCACTGGAAACTCACAAACGGAAGTGCGGCATGGCGGTGGCAACGCAGGAGCTGGAGCTGTTCGTGCGCGAGGCGCTCGCCAGGGGCGCCTCGAAGGAAGAAGTCGCGGCAGCGCTCGACGCGGCCGGCTGGGACCGGGTGCAGGTCGACAGCGCCTTGGGCGCCTGGGCCGACGTGCCGTTCGCGGTGCCGGTGCCGCGCCCGCGCCCCTATCTCTCCGCGCGCGAGGTGTTCCTGTATCTGTTGATGTTCGCCACGCTGTACCTGAGCGCCTGGCACGTGGGCAGCCTGCTGTTCGACCTCATCAACCTGGCGTTGCCGGATGCGGCCGACGGCGAGTCCGCCCGCGGCCGCCTGGACAGCTCCATGCGCTGGTCGATCGCCGGGGTGGTGATCGCGTTCCCGGTGTTCGTGGCCGTCGCCCGCGGCCTGGCGCGGGAGCTGGCCGACAGTCCGGTGCGGCGCCTGTCCGCGGTGCGCCGCTGGCTCACCTACCTGACGCTGTTCTTCGCCGCCTCGGTGCTGATCGGCGACATGATCGTGCTGGTCTACAACCTGCTGGGTGGCGGGCTGTCGGCGCGCTTCCTGCTCAAGGTGCTGGTGGTGGCGGTGATCGCCGGCACGGTGTTCGGCTGGTACCTGCAGGATCTGCGCCGCGAAGAGCGCCAGGCGCCGGCCGCGGGAATCTCCGGGCGGGTGGTGCTGGGCGCGACCGCCGTGGTGGTCCTGGCGACCCTGATCGCCTCGGTGGCGGTGATCCGCTCGCCGGCCTCCGAGCGCGAAGCGCGGCTGGACACGCGGCGCGAGCAGGACCTGGCGCGCGTCTCCCGTCTGGTGGAAGCCCACTATCACCGTACCGGCACGCTTCCGGCGGGGCTGGACGAACTGGCGACGCCCGGCACTGCGCTGCCCAGCGACCCGGTCGACGGCTCGGCGTACGGCTACGAGGTCACCGGCGAGCGCGACTACCGCGTTTGCGCGCGGTTCGTCACCGACACCGCGCAGGACCGGCGTCAGCCCTGGGGCGGCGATGTCTGGCGCCACGGCGTGGGCCAGCACTGCTTCGATCGCCGCGCAGCGCAGCGGCGCTGAATCTACCGTGGCGCGATCACCACGCCACGGTCAGCGGGCCTCAATAGGCGGCAGCGGCCAACAGCGGCGTGGCGTCGGTCCAGCGTGCGCGACCGCCCAGGGCCAGCATCTCGAACAGCACCGACGCCCCGGCCACCTCGGCGCCCTGGCGGCGCAGCAGGTCCAGCGCGGCCACCAGCGTGCCGCCCGTGGCCAGCACGTCGTCCACCAGCAGCACCCGGGCGCGCGGCGGCAGCGCATCAACGTGGATCTGCAACTGGTTGGTGCCGTACTCCAGCGCGTAATCCTGTGACAGGATCTGGGCCGGAAGCCGGCCGGGCTTGCGCACCGGCACGAACCCCGTGCCCAGCGCCTGGGCCATGGCCGCACCCAGGATGAAACCGCGGGATTCGATGCCCACCACCGCATCCAGCGCCCCATCGCGCCATGGTTCCGTCATCTGCCCGACCGCCGCGGCAAAGGCATCGGCATCGGCGAGCACTGGCGTGATGTCCTTGAACAGGATGCCGGGCTTCGGGAAATCGGGAACATCACGCACCAGGTGCTGCCACTGGTTCATTGGCGTCATCGCAGGGAAGGGCGCCCCATGCTAACGGAGCCATCCTCCCCGAACTGCCAGCGGCCCCGGGAATACCCCCGGCGGCACGGCGGTGGGAAGGGGCGTCCTGTTTTTACCGGTTCTTTCCGGTCGTGGGGGCAGCATAACGGGTGTCATGAACATCCAGACTCCCGCCTCCGCCGCTGCAGACGCCGCTTCCGGCGCGCGCATGCCCACGTTCTTCATCCCCCACGGCGCTGGTCCGTGCTTCTTCATGGACTGGAACCCGCCCGGCACCTGGGATGGCATGGCCGCGTTCCTCAGGGGCATTGCGGCCACCCTGCCGCAGGCTCCGCGCGCGATCGTGCTGGTGTCCGGGCACTGGCTGGAGCCGGAATTCCGGCTCACCGGCCACACCGCGCCGTCGCTGATCTATGACTACGGCGGCTTCCCGCCCCACACGTATGAACTGACCTACCCGGCGCCCGGCGATCCGGAGCTGGCCCAGCGCGTTGCCGGGCTGCTGGGGCTGGGTGGCGAGCCGGCCGGAGTGGATGCGGCCCGCGGCTTCGACCACGGCATGTTCATCCCGCTCAAACTGGTGTTCCCCGATGCCGACGTGCCGGTGGTCCAGCTGTCGCTGCGGCGCGATCTTGACCCGGCCGCGCACATCCGCGCGGGCCAGGCGCTGGCCGGCCTGCGCGACGAGGGCGTGCTGGTGATCGGCAGCGGCATGAGCTTTCACAACATGCGCGGCTACGGCGATCCGCGCTATACGCCGCTGTCGGCGACGTTCGACCAGTGGCTGACCGCCGCGGTGGAAAGCGCGCCGGACCGACGCGACGCCCTGCTGCGTGACTGGGCCAGCGCCCCGCATGCCCGCGACAGCCACCCGCCTGGCGCTGAGGAGCACCTGCTGCCGCTGATGGTGGCGGCCGGCGCCGCCGGCGACTCGGCCGGACAGCGGGTCTATTCCGAGGTGGTCCTGGAAACCACCCTTTCCGCATACCGTTTCGGCTGATCCGCGCTGAAGCACCCCGCGGGTGAAGGCGGTATCGTCGAGAACATCGCCTGACCCCTTTCAAACAGGAGAATCCCCCATGAAGAAACAACCGCTTGGCCGTTCCGGCCTCGAAGTGGCCCCGCTGGTGCTTGGCGGCAACGTGTTCGGATGGACCGCCGACGAAGCCACCTCGTTCGACCTGCTGGACCGCTTCACCGCCCGCGGTTTCAACGCCATCGACACCGCGGATTCCTACTCGGCGTGGGCACCGGGCCTGTCGGGTGGCGAGTCGGAAACGGTGATGGGCAAGTGGCTGGCCCGCCGCGGCCGCCGCGATGACGTGGTGATCATGACCAAGGTTGGCAGCCTGGAAGCGCGCAAGGGCCTGTCGGCGGCGAACATTGCCGCGGCGGTGGAGGATTCGCTGCGCCGGCTGCAGACCGACTACCTGGACGTCTACTTCGCCCATATTGACGATGCCACGGTGCCGCTGGAGGAAACGCTGGGAGCGTTTTCGCAGCTGGTGGACGCCGGCAAGGTCCGCACCATCGGCGCGTCGAACTACAACGCCGGCCGCCTGCGCGATGCGCTGGGGATTTCCGCCGAGCGCGAGCTGTCGCGCTACGAGGTCATCCAGCCGGGCTACAACCTGTATGACCGGGACGGGTACGAAAAGGAACTTGCCGGCGTGGTGCGGGAAGAGGGGCTGGGCGTGGTGGCGTATTTCGCCCTGGCCAGCGGCTTCCTTACCGGCAAGTACCGCAGCAAGGCGGATCTGGAGGGCACCGCGCGCGCCGCGTTCCTGGAAGGGTTCTTCGACGACCGCGGCATGCGGCTGCTTGAGGCCCTGCGTCATGTGGCCGGCGATGTCGGCGCCACTCCGGCCCAGGTCGCGCTGGCCTGGCTGATGAGCCGGCCCTCGGTGGTGCCGATTGCCAGCGCCACCAGCCTTGAGCAACTGGACGACATCATGGGCGCCGCTGATCTGGAGCTACCGCACGAAGCGCTGCAATCGCTCGAACAGGCGTCGGCCACGTAGCTACGGCCGGCGCCTGCGGTGTCGCACGGGTGACTCTGATTGGCGTTATTGTTCGCTGTCCGGGCCGGCCCAGCCTGACGCCCATCACGGAGGAAACGCCATGAGTCGTGACACCGGGGAACGCTACGGAACCGTTTCGCGCCTGCTCCACTGGGGCATGGGGCTGCTGGTCATCTGGCAGGCGCTCAAGCTGTTTGACCGCATCAACGACGGTGAGCACTGGGTCGGTGAAACGCTGGTGCCGTGGCACATTTCCATCGGCACCCTGATCGGGGTGTTGATCGTGGTGCGGATCATCTGGGCGCTGCGCAATCTGCACAATCGCCCACCGCCGCCTCCGCCGCTGATGCTGGGCACGCTGGCGCGGGCGGGCCATATCGCCCTGTACGTGTGCCTGGCGCTGATGCCGCTGACCGGCATGAGCATCATGATCGGCAATGGCTACGGGCTGGAGGCATTTGGCGTCCAATTGGTGGCCGCGGGCGCGGAGATCCCCTGGCTGGCCACCTTCGGCGGCGTGATCCACTCGCCCCTGGCCTGGCTGCTGGTGGCGCTGGTGCTGGGGCATATCGGCGCGGCGCTGTGGCACGGGCTGGTGCGCAAGGACGGCGTGCTGCAGCGGATGCTTTGATCGTTCCAGGTGGTGCCGCCGTTTGACCGGGCTGGTCACAGGTATCCTTGGCGGTTGATTCCTCGTGCCCTTGTTTCATGACAGATATCGACTTTCAGGACGACGCCGTCGCGCGCCTGGCGGACAGCTGGCGGGCATGCCTGCGCGCTGCGTCCCCGGATGCATCTGCCCTGGCCCGCGGCCTGATTGCCCACAGCACCAGCTTTGCGGACGCCTTCTACGCCACCCTGCTGGACGATCCGCGCGCTGCGCGTTTCCTGTCCGTGGACCAGGTGCGCGGACGGCTGCACCCGGGCCTGCAGGACTGGCTGGCCCAGCTGCTGGAAGCCCACGAGGGGAATGTGGATACGCTCATCCAGACCAACCTGAAGGTGGGACTGGTGCACGCCCGGATCGACATCCCGGTGGACCTGGTCAATCGGGGCACACGGGTCCTGCGGGAGAAGATGCTGGCGCGGCTGGCCGTTTCCGGCGCGCCGCGGGAAGTGGTGTTCGGCGCGCTGTCGGTGATCAACGCATCGCTTGACCTGGCGCTGGAGTGCATGACCCTGGCCTATGCGGACGCCCAGGACGATTCCACCCGGGCCGACGCCGCCTACCGGCTGTTCTCCCTGGCCCACAACATCGGCACCGAGCGCGAGCGACAGCGCGCATTGCTGCTGGACTGGGAGAACGATCTGCTGTTTGCATTGGCCAGCGGCAACGACGCGGCCATGCCCGGATCGCTGTCGGACTCCGAGTTCGGCCTGTGGTTCCTGCACAAGGGCCTGTCCATCGTGGGAGATACCACAGAGACCACACTGGTGCGCACGCTGATGCGTGAGGTGGACGATCTGTTGGCCAGTGGCGTGCGCCGGCCAGTTCCCGTACCGGAAGCGGTGGCCGGCATCCGCAAGCGCCTGGGGACAATCCGCAAGGTGCTGTTTTCGCTGATGTCGCGGATCGGCGAGCTGGAAGCGGGCTCCGACACCCTCACCCAGCTGCTCAACCGGCGGTTCCTGCCCACGGTGCTGCGCCGGTCGATTGATCTGGCGGACAGCCATGGCCACCAGTTCGCGCTGGTGTCGATGGACATGGACCACTTCAAGCAGGTCAACGATACCTGGGGCCACGATGTGGGTGACCGGGTGCTCAAGCACGTGGCTGCACTGTTGTCCCAGGCGGTCCGGTCCAGTGACTACGTATTCCGGCTCGGCGGCGAAGAATTCCTGGTGGTGCTGGTCGGGACGGATGTGGACCAGGCCGCGCGGATTGCCCTGGAACTGCTGCAGCGGATCAGGGGGCGGCCGTTCATCCTCAACGATGGCAGTGAGCTCGCGCTGTCGGCGAGCGTCGGGGTGGCGGGTTACGACGGGCATCCGGATTACGAGCGGCTGTTGGACCGCGCGGACAAGGCGATGTATGCAGCAAAGAACGCGGGTCGCGACCGGGTGGAAGTTGCCCTGCCAGGTCCCCTGACCGATCCGGCGTAACGGCGCTCCGCACAAAAAAAGCGGCCCCGTCATCGACAGGACCGCTTTGAGAAACCAGCAATCGACCGGATTCGTTCCGGTTCTTGGTGTTGTCGCGCGCGCCGCTTAGAAGTCGCTGGTACCCGCGGCGCTGGTCAGACCGGAAGCATCCACGTTGGTTACGCCTTCGATGTCGCGGGCGATCTCGGTGGCGCGGTCGATCTGCGTCTGGTTGTCAACGTTGCCGCGCAGGTGGACCACGCCGTTGACGGTCTCCACTTCCACGTCCAGGCCGGCCACGTCGGAATCGGCAAGCAGGCTGGACTTGACCTTGGTGGTGATCCAGGTGTCGCCCATCGGCTGGTCGGAATCCATGTTCTCAGTGGCGGTCCGGTCCTGGCGATCGTGGTCGGCGTCCTGGGCCATGACACCGCCGGCGGCGAACATCAGGGCAACCGAGAGGGCGCCGGCCAGAACGGTTCGCGGATGGTTCTTGATGGTGTTGTTCATGCGTGTAACTCCTCGTCGTGGGGTGTTGGAGTGGAGTCTGGGCATGAACCTGTCTTCGGAGCGTGAGAGAAAAAGACGGGTTTGTTAAATGAACCCGGCTGCCGGCTCACGAAGGAAAACGCCGGCTGAGCGGACCGGCGAAGCGGGCCTATTGGGCTTCACCACGGCCCTGGGCGCGCGCATTGGCAATCACCGCGCGTACCAGTTCACGATCCTTGTGGCGCGAGATCGGCATGGCCCCCAGCGCGATTGCCTGCAGCCGCATTTCCGCGGTGACGTCGTAATGGGCGCCGCTGGTCTTGTTCTGGAAGGCACGCCGCGGCATGCCCAGCTGGGCCGCGAAGGCGTGCAGTTCTTCCAGGTTGTCGGCCATCAGGTGGGCCCAGCGGCGTCCGCGCCAGAGGGTCACGGCGTCGTCTACATAGACGGTCATGGGAAAGTTTGCGGCTGGTGATGCGCAGACTGTAGCCTGAAGCCGCTTTCATGGGCAGGGAAGGGACGGTGGCCAGGCGGACGGGAAAGGCGTGGAGGAAACAGGTCGCGCTGCTGGCAGGCATGGCAGCGGCAGGCAGCGCGTGGGCAGATGGGGATGGCCTGGAGTTCGGGGGAGCGGTCCGCTTCAGCTATGGGTGGCTGGACTATGCGGACAGTCCCGGATTCGACCCGGAGCTGGTGAGGCTGGAAGCGCGCGGCAATGCCGGGCGGGCCTCGTTCTCGGTGCAGTACCGCTGGTACGACGGTTTTGATGCGGTCCATCACGCCTGGGCCGGCTGGCAGGTGGCGGAAGGATCGCAGCTGCGGGCCGGGGTTCAGCAGGTGCCGTTCGGTCTGCTGCCGTATGCCTCGCACAGCTTCTGGTTCGGGTCCGGCTACTACCTGGGAATCGAGGACGACTACGACCCCGGAGTGGTGTGGGAGCACGAATCCGGCCCCCACCGCTGGCACCTTGGATGGTTCTCGGGTGACGAATACGGCTCCGGATCACGCTACGACCGGTACTCGTTCGATGTCGCCACGACCGCGGAACTGCCATATCGCGAGCGCGGTCGCGTCGCCGTGCGCTATGAGCGCGCGCTGGACTGGAACGGGGGAACGCTTGCGCTGGGAGCATCGGCGTTCAGCGGCAGGATCGAGGATCGGAAAGCAGGTGGTCATCACGATCACAGCGCTGCGGCGTTGCATGGCCAGTGGCAACGCGGACCGGCCACGGTGCAGCTGCAATGGGCGCGCTATCGCTATGGCAATCCTGAGCCCCGCATGGCGCTGTCGGCCTTCATGTTCCCGTTTGAAATTGCTGCCAGTGCCGACGTGCCCAGCGTCAATCTCGCCTTGGAGCTGCAACGCCCGGGCTGGTTCGACGGCATCACCTGTTACAACAATCTGAGCGGTACGCTGCCCCGGGGCAGCGATGCGGGCCTGGAGGATTCATGGCAGAACGTGACCGGATGCAGCTTCTCGAAGGGTCGCATGCTTACCTACGTGGACTGGATCGCGGGGCGCAACATGTGGTTCGCTGGCGGTGCTGGTGTTGGCATTGACGAGCCGGGTTCCGACCGCTGGCGTTCACGGTTGAACGTTAACGTCGGCTTCTTCTTCTGAGTGGCGGCCGTGGGCAACCACGGTGGATGCTCCGCAACGTAAAGGGAAAGGATTGATGAACGAAATACACAAACCCACGGAAGAAGAGGGGCCGCCACCACGCGCATCGATCCTGGCGCCGGTGTTCTATCCGGCCGCCATTCTGGTGGCGGTACTGGTGGCAATGTCGTTCATCGTGCCCACGCAGGCCGAGGCGATGTTCACCGCGGCGCAGGCCTGGGTCGGCCAGGAGGCCGGCTGGTTCACCATCCTGGCGGTGGCCGGGTTCCTGGTGTTCATCGTCGGCGTGGCGGTCAGTAGCCTGGGCAAGATCAGATTGGGCCCGGATCACAGCACGCCCGATTACAGCTACGTCACCTGGTTTGCGATGCTGTTCGCCGCCGGCATGGGCATCGGCCTGATGTTCTTCGGCGTGGCCGAGCCGGTGATGCACTACGTGGACCCGCCGGTGGGCGATCCGATGACCGTGGCCGCCGCGCGCCAGTCGATGCGGATCACCTTCTTCCACTGGGGCATCCACGCCTGGGCGATCTACGGCGTGGTGGCGCTGTCGCTGGCGTATTTCGCGTTCCGGCACGGACTGCCGCTGCGGATCCGCTCGTCGTTGTATCCCCTGATCGGCGAGCGCATCTACGGGCCGATCGGGCACGCGGTGGACACCTTCGCGGTGCTGGGCACGATGTTCGGCCTGGCCACGTCGCTGGGCTTTGGCGTCATCCAGATCAACGCCGGGCTCAACTACCTGCTCGGGATCCCGGTCGGGGTGATGACCCAGGTGATCCTGATCATCGTGATCACCCTGATTGCGACCGCCTCGGTGGTCAGCGGGCTGGACAAGGGCATCCGGCGGCTGTCGGAGCTGAACATGCTCATGGCCGTGGTGCTACTGGCCTTCGTGCTGATCGCCGGGCCCACGGTGCACTTGCTGCAGGCGCTCGTGCAGAACACCGGCATGTATGCGTCCAACCTGTTTTCGATGACCTTCAACCTCTATGCCTACGAGCCGACCAGCTGGCTCGGCGGCTGGACCCTGTTCTACTGGGGCTGGTGGATCGCCTGGTCGCCGTTCGTGGGCATGTTCATCGCCCGCATCTCGCGCGGGCGCACGGTGCGCGAGTTCGTCACCGGGGTGCTGCTGGTGCCGTTGGGTTTCACCTTCCTGTGGATGACGGTCTACGGCAACACCGCGCTGCACATGGTGGCAATAGAGGGCATCACCGGGCTGTCGGACGCGGTGGCGGCGGACACCTCGGTGGCGTTGTTCCGGTTTCTGGAAGAGCTGCCCCTGACCGCGGTGACCTCGACCCTGGGCGTCCTGCTGGTGGCGATCTTCTTCGTGACTTCCTCCGATTCCGGCTCGCTGGTGATCGACATGCTCACCTCGAAGTTCGAGGAAGAGTCGCCGGTGTGGCAGCGGATCTTCTGGGCGCTGCTGGAGGGCACGGTGGCGATCGCACTGCTGATCGCCGGTGGCCTGGGCGCGTTGCAGGCCGCCACGCTCGCCAGCGCGCTGCCGTTCACCGTGATCATGCTGCTGATGTGCTGGGGCCTGCTGCGGGCGTTGCGCCTGGACAACATGAAGCAGGCCAGCATCCGCGACGCGCGGGCGCTGCCTCAGGGTGCAGCCGGGGGCCGCTGGCAGAGCAGGCTGCGCGGGCTGGTCAGCCAGCCACGCCGGGCCGAGGTGGTGGAGTTCCTGGCCGGCCAGGTCCGTCCGGCACTGGAGGCGGTGGCGGCGGAGCTGGGCGCGCAGGGCGTGCAGGCAAGGGTGGAAAGCGATGACCAAGGCGGCGGCCGCGCTTGGCTGCGGGTCGGGCACGGGGAAGAAATGGATTTCTTCTATTCAGTGCACCTGCAGGCCTACGACCCGCCGACCTTCGTGCTGTCCGATCCGCGCCGGCGGCGCCGGGGTGATCCCGAGAGCTGGCGCGCAGAGGTGCACCTGCGCGAGGGCGGGCAGGGCTACGACGTGATGGGCTGGCAGCGCGAGGAAATGATCCACGACGTGCTGGACCAGTACCAGCGCCACCTGCACTTCCTGGACGTGGTGCGCTAGCGCGCCCGTCCAAACTTCTGCCCCAGCCAGCGGTCGATCATGGCTTTCTCATAGCGCAGCGTGTCGGTGTTGCTGCGGCTGAGGGCAGGAGAGGACAGGTAGGACGGGTCGCTGAGCCTGTGCTCGCCGCTGGCAATCAGGGTGCCGGCGGCGTCGTAATGGGCGAGCTCCAGGGTCATCCGCGGCCAGTAGATGTCGCGCATGATCCGCACGTGGTCCATCCGTCCCTGGGAGCGACCGGGTTCGAAATCCCCGGCGCGGCGGATGTCGGTGATTACGAAGTGCAGGCGCTCGCCTGGTGCGATCCGCTCCGCGGCGCCATCGCGCAGGTGCGTTGCCAGGTCTTCCACCCAGGTGCCGCGGCGGGCTTCCCAGCGGTTGCGGCTGTGCAGGATCTCGGTGAACTGCTCCGGATCCGTCCACTCGACGGTGACCGGGCCTTCGCCGGCCAGCGATCGCGGAGCATCGGGGTCGGCGGCGTATGGCGCTGTGGCGCAGCCGGCGAGGGACAGCGTGAAGGCCAGGGCCAGCGTGGTCAGGAAGGTTTTCATGGGGGACTCCATGGGATTCATGCGGGTTGCGGGGTCATGGTTCCGGTGCCAGCAGTGGTAGCAGAGCGGGCGTGACGTGCTCGAGGATGCGCGGCTGGGCGACCTCGGTGGGGTGCAGGTTGTCCTGCTGGTATGCCTCCGGATCCAGCGCGATGGGTTCGAGCAGGAAGGGCAGCAGGCTGACATCGAACAGTTCCGCCAGATCACGATAGACCTGTTCGAATCCGCGGGTGTAGTCGGCGCCCAGGTTGGGCGGCATGCGCATGCCCACCAGCAGCACCTGAGCATCCACGTGCCGGGCCACGCCGATCATGCGGGCCAGGTTGCGCCGCATCTCGGCCAGCGGCAGCCCGCGCAGTCCGTCGTTGGCGCCCAGCGCAATCACCACTACGTGGGGCTGGTGGCGCCAGGCCTCGCTGATGATCCGCGCCGCGCCGCCTGCGCTGGTCTCGCCGCTGATGCTTGCGTTGACCACGCGCCAGCCGGGATGGCTGGTGGCAAGCTCCCCGGCCAGCAGCGACACCCATCCCTCCTCCGCTGCCATGCCATAGCCGGCCGAGAGCGAATCGCCCATCACCAGGATGGTGCGCGTGTCTTCGTCCGCGGCAACCTGCGGCGAGAGCTGCGCCTGGGCCAGCGCACAGGCGAGCATCAACAGGGCGCCTGTGGCCCATTGCAACCAGCCCCGTCGGGGCGGATATCCTGCGATCATTGCGATCTACCTTTTTCCAGTCCGTGAGCCGGGCAGGCGTGCCGGCAAGCCGCGCCAGCGCCGCCAGGCCGGACCACAACAGGATCCTTCATGGCCGATACGATTCCGGCGCGGGCCGACACCCGGCACGTGCTCGAAGTGTCCGGGCTCGGCAAGCGCGTGCCGCTGCCCTCGGGCGATCTGACCATCCTCGACGACGTCGGGTTCCATGTCGAGCATGGCGATACCGTCGCCATCGTCGGCGCTTCGGGATCGGGCAAGAGCACGCTGCTCTCGCTGCTGGCAGGGCTGGACATTCCCAGCGCCGGTGAAGTGGTGCTGGATGGCCAGCCGCTGTCGGTGCTGGATGAGGATGGCCGGGCGGCGGTGCGAGCGGAGAAAGTCGGCTTCGTGTTCCAGAACTTCCAGCTGCTGCCTTCGCTGACCGCGCTGGAAAACGTGATGCTGCCGCTGGAACTGCGCGGCGATGGCGAGGTGCGCGGCCCCGCCGAAGAGGTGTTGCGCAAGGTGGGCCTGGGCGAGCGCCTGGGTCACTACCCGCGCCAGCTCTCCGGTGGGGAGCAGCAGCGGGTGGCGTTGGCCCGGGCCTTCGTGACCCGGCCGTCGCTGCTGTTTGCCGACGAGCCCACCGGCAACCTGGATACCCGCACCGGACAGCAGGTGATCGAACTGCTGTTCGCGATGAACGCCGATGCCGGCACCACCCTGGTGCTGGTCACCCACGATGACCACCTGGCCGAGCGCTGCAAGCGGGTGCTGCGGCTGGACAGCGGCCGGCTGGTGCCAGGCGCATGAGGACCGCGCGCCTGGCCTGGACCCAGCTGCGGCGTGATCTGGCCGCGGGCGAAGTGCGGATCATGCTGGCCGCGCTGGTGCTGGCGGTGGTGGCGGTGAGCGCGGTGGGATTCATCACCGACCGGGCCGGACGGGCGCTGGTGGCCGAGGCCAACCGGCTGCTGGGCGGCGACGCGATCGTTCGCTCCAACGCGCCGATTGATGAAAACCTGCGCGAGGCGGTGCGTACCGCGGGCTTGGAGCAGACCGAAATTGTGGAGCTGGACAGCATGATCCGGGTCCTCGGCGACGGGGCGGGAGGCACGCAGGATCCGCGCCTGGGTGAACTGCGCGCGCTGGGCGAGGGCTATCCGCTGCGCGGGGCGTTCCGCCTGGTGGACGCGTCGGGCGGCGAAGAACGCGAAGCGGCTGGGGTGCCGGAGCCGGGTACGGCCTGGATAAGCCGCGCTGGCGCTGACCAGCTGGGCGTTGAGGTAGGTGCCGAGGTTGGCGTGGGCGAACTCAGCCTGCGCCTGACAGCGCTGGTGACGGCGGAGCCTGACGCGTCGATCGACTACTTCAACGTGGCCCCGAAGGTGTTTCTGAATCTGGCCGACCTGCCGGCGACCGGGCTGCTGCAGGAGGGAAGCCGCGCGCGCTACCGGCTGGTGGTGGCCGGCGATGCGGATGCGGTGGAAGGCTTTGTGGCCCAAGCCCGCGACACCCTGCAGCGCGGGCAGCGGATCGAAACCATCGAGGACGGGAGGCCGGAAGTGCGCTCCGCGCTGGACCGTGCCGGCCGCTTCCTTGGGCTCGCAGCCATGGTGTCGGTGGTGCTGGCGGCGGTGGCGGTGGCCATGGCCGCACGGCGGCACAGCGAGCGGCATCTGTCCGGGGCGGCGGTGATGCGCTGCCTGGGCGCCAGCCAGCGCACGCTGGTGGGTATCCACGTGGGCGAGCTGGTGTTGCTGGGCCTGCTGGCGTGCACGGTGGGCGTGGCGCTGGCATTCGGGCTGCAGTGGCTGGTGGCCAACTGGGTATCGCAGGCGCTCGGGCTGCCGCTGCCTTCCAGCGGCTGGATGCCGGCACTGGAGGGCTATGCGGTGGGCCTGGTGGTGCTGATGGCCTTCGGCGCGCCGCCGGTGCTGGCGCTGCGCCGGGTGCCGGCACTGCGGGTACTGCGCCGTGACCTGGATCCGGTAGAGCCGGGCGCATGGATCGTGGCCTTGGCGGCGCTGGTCGGGCTGGGCGCGCTGCTGTGGCTCAAGGCCGGGTCGCCGGCGCTGGCCTCGGCGATGCTGGGCGGAATCCTCGCCACCCTTGCGGTGTTGGCGCTGCTGGCCTGGGGGCTGATCGTAGCCGTGCGCCGATTGCGTTCGCGCCTGCGTGGCAGCCTCCGTTACGGTCTGGCCAACGTCAGCCGCCGTCCCGGCACCAGCGTGGCCCAGGTGGCGGCGCTGGGGCTGGGGCTGATGGCCCTGCTGCTGCTGACCTTCGTGCGCACGGACCTGCTGGACCGCTGGCAGCTGGCGCTGGCTGAAGAGGCGCCCAACCGTTTCATCGTCAACGTGCAGCAGGACCAGATGGAGGATCTGCGCGGCTTCATCGCCGGCCAGGGCGTGGCTGCGCCGGAGCTGTTCCCGATGATCCGGGCGCGCTACGTGGCCTTGAATGGCGAGCCGGTCAGCGCGGAAACTTACGCGGGTGAGGACCAGCAAACGCGGCGCCGTGCCGAACGCGAGTTCAACCTGTCGATGGCCGGCTCGCTGCGCGATGACAACAAGGTGACCGCCGGACGGTTTTGGCAGGGCAGCACGGCGGCTCCGGAGTTTTCCGTGGAGGAGAACTTCGCCAGCCAGCTCGGCTGGAAGGTTGGCGACCGGGTCACGTTCGATATCGCCGGCCAGCGCATCGAGGCGCCGGTCACCAGCCTGCGCGCGGTGGAATGGGAGAGCTTCCGGCCAAATTTCTTCGTCCTCGCGTCGCCTGGCGCGCTGGACGGCTATCCGGCCAGCTGGATCACCGCAGTCAGCGTGCCGGCGGACAGCCCGCGCTTCACTGCCGAACTGGTGGAGCGCTTCCCCAATCTGTCGGTGATCGACATCGACGCGGTGCTGGCCCAGGTGCGCAGCACCGCCGACCAGGTCTCGGTGGTGGTGCAGGCCGTGTTCTGGTTCTCGCTGGCCGCCGGCGTGCTGGTGCTGCTGGCCGCGGTCAGCGCCAGCCAGGACGAGCGCTTGCTTGAAGGCGGGGTGATGCGGGTGCTGGGCGGCAGCCGCCGGCAGCTGCGGCTGGCGCAGGCGTCGGAATTCGCCGCGATCGGCCTGCTGGCCGGCCTGGTGGCCGCAGTTGCCGCCTCGGTGCTGTCCGGCCTGGTGGCCACGCGGGTGTTCGACCTGCCGTGGTCGCCGAACTGGCTGATGGCAGCCTTCGGCGGCGCGCTGGGCATGCTGGTGACCCTGGCCGCCGGGCTGTTCGCCACCCGCCGCGTGCTGGACGCGCCGCCTTCGGTGACCCTGCGTGAACTGCAGGGTTGACCCGCTCTAGGGCACGCCCCAGCTTGTCGCCGGTTCTGGGCCGGCGATACGGTCGACGCACCTTTGCCGAATGGAATCCGCGCCGTGACCGTATCCGCAGCCTCCCCGCATGTCGTCGATAGTGCAGCCGGCATCACCGCCAACCAGCAGGCGCGCGACGACATGCGCTACCAGCAGCTGGCCGAGCGCCTCACTGCGCCCGACGCCACCGCCCCGCAGCGCGAGCTGGCCTATGACCTCATCGCGGCGCAGGAGCGCGGCGGGCAGCTGACCGACGCCGCCCTGGCCCAGGCCGGCGCCCAGGCCATCGCCGACAGCCGCGCCGTTCCCGTGCAGGTGGCGGAGGTCGCGCCCCTGGTGGCGCCCGGCACCGCGCTGGGGCCGTTTGCCAGCGCTGATATCGCCGCCATCGAGATGATGCATTACTCCAATCCGCTGTCGATCCAGGCCAATCTGGAAAATGGCGGACTGGTGTTCGAGGGTGCCGACGGGCAGTACTTCATCAGCACGCCGATGGGCGGCACGCTGGATGGCTTCGATCCGTCCCAGATACCCCAGCCGGAAGGCATGGCGCTGGAGGGCGCATACCACGGCCACGCCGACTACTCCACGCGCGACGGCACCCGCACTGACAAGGCCAACGACTACTTCAACAGCGACCAGTTTTCACAGCAGGACAAGCGCGTGGCCGATGGCGGTTACTGGGGACCGGTGATCTACGTCTCCACGCCGAGCGGTGATTTCCGCAAGTATGATTCGGCAACGCGCCAGGACACGCTGATCCATGAAGGTACGCGCGTCAGCTGACACGCCATGAAGACTCTTTTCCTTGCAGGACTCCTGACCATGAATACATTCGCCACTGCCGGCTTCGCCGCGCCCACCGCGCAGGCGCAGGACCGGGCGCTGGAAATCGACGGCAGCCGTGTGCAGGTGATTGCAGCTGCCGTGGAAGCGTTCGCCGAGAACGAGCCGGACGCGCGGCTCGCCGACTACATCGTGCACGTCAACCCGCCGGTGGAGGGTGTGTCCCAGGTGGTGTTCGAGCCCCGCCAGCCGGAAGGCCAAGCGCCGACGCTGGGCGGGCGCACCGGCGCGGGCCCGGAAATCAACGTCTGGGTGCGCGAGGCCGACCACGGTATCGAGCGGGTTTCGGCCTCCCGCTGAGACTTGTGTCTAACGCGGTGGCGCCGGCTGGGCTTCGAAACGGCGGGCGTAAGCGCGCTCCTCGATGACCCGGTCCACCTCTGCCCCCGCCATGTCCCGCGCGGCGTACACGGCGAAGACGGTGGATCCATCGCGCTGGCCCACCTGGTGCAGCCGATAGCGTGGTTCGCGCCCACCCGAATCCGGCGGCCAGCGCAGCGGTGGGGCCTCGCCGTCCAGATCCAGCTCGCTGTTGTCCACGGTGCCGCCGACGAAAAGTGCGCGCATGTTGATCTCCTTGCAGTCCTGACCTGTGGGGCCCCACGTTGCGGGCCGGGCCGTTGCCGGGGGATGAAAATCCGGTTTGCGCGGCGTGCACGTAGAATCCCTGTCCGTTCCCTTGCACACCGCTGCCCATGTCGATACGCCAAGACGATCCCGCGCTGGAAGCGCTGCTGATGCCATTCCTCACCGGTCGCCTCGAATGGCCGCAGGCAGGGGCGCTGTTCCTGCGTGCGCGCCAGGGGCACGGGCTGGTGCCGTCGGCATGGCCGGGGCTGGTGTGCGAGCAGAGCTTCAAGCCCGAGGCGCAGGCGCTGGAGCGGGCGGGTTTCCCCGTGCAGCCGCAGGGCGACAGCCGTCACCCCCTTGTACTGGTGCTGCCGCCGCGCCAGCGCGACGAGGCCCGTGCGCTGCTGGCCGAGGCCGTGGCCCGCGCCGAGGGCGAAGACGCGGTGGTGATTGCCAGCGTGCCCAATAACGAGGGCGCGAAGGCGATCGAAGGCGACCTGGTGCGCATTGCCGGGCCGGTGAACACGGTGCCCAAGCACAAGTGCCGGGTGTTCTGGGTACGTCCCAACGCGGGCCGCGGCGATGCGGAACTGGCTGCGCAGTGGCGCAAGCTGGATGAGCCGCGGCCGATCCTGGGCGGGAGCGCGATGGAGGGGCGTTTCATCAGCCGGCCGGGCGTGTTTGCGTGGGAGCGCATTGATCCGGCCTCGGCCCTGCTGGCCGAGCACCTGCCGGGCACCCTTGCTGGCCGTGCCGCCGACCTGGGCGCCGGCTGGGGATTTTTGTCCGACGCGCTGCTGCAGCGCTGCCCGAAGATCACTTCGCTGCACCTGTACGAGGCCGAGGCCCGGGCGCTGGATCTGGCGCGCGATAACATGGCCCCACATGCGGAACGGGCGGCACTGGATTTCCGCTGGCACGACGTGACCGCGGGCCTGCCGGACACCTATGACGTGATCGTCAGCAACCCGCCGTTCCACGGCCACGGCCGCGCTGCGCGCCCGGAGATCGGTCGCGCTTTCATTGCCGCCGCCGCACAGGCACTGGTCCCCGGCGGCAGCTTGTGGCTGGTGGCCAATCGCCAGCTGCCGTACGAACAGGTGTTGGGCGAACGCTTCAGCCAGATCGAAGTCGTGGCCGAACGTGGCGGCTTCAAGGTGATCCGGGCAGACAAGGGCAGGCCGGCCAGGACCGAACGATGAAGCTGGTCCGGCTGATCGCCAACCTGGGCTATGGCAGCCGCAGGGAAGTGGCGCGCATGTTCCGCGAAGGCCGCATCACCGATGCCGCCGGCGAGGTGCTCTACGCCGATGACCGCATGGCACATGCGGATGTGCGCATTGATGGCGAACCACTGGATATGCCGCAGGGCCAGCTGCTGATGCTGCACAAGCCGGTGGGTCATACCTGTTCCACCAAGGATCCGGGCGCGCTGGTCTATGACCTGCTGCCGGATCGCTTCCGCCTGCGCAGGCCGCTGATGTCCACGGTGGGACGGCTGGACCGGGACACCTCCGGCCTGCTGTTGCTGACCGATGACGGCAAGTTACTGCACCGGATCATCTCGCCACGCTCACAGATCCCGAAGACCTATGAAGCGACGCTGGTCGAACCGCTGCGCGGTGACGAGGCCGCGCTGTTCGCCAGCGGCACGCTGATGCTGGAATCGGAGCAGACCCCGCTGCAGCCGGCGCATCTGGAGCCGCTGGATGAACGCCGCGCCCGGCTGACCATCACCGAGGGCCGTTACCACCAGGTGCGGCGCATGTTTGCCGCGGTGGGCAACCACGTGGAGGCCCTGCACCGCAGCCACGTGGGCGCGCTGGAGCTGGGCGACCTGCCCGAGGGCGCATGGCGCCCGCTCGACGCCGCCGAGCGCGACCTCATCTTCCAGGGCAACCCCACCCCGTAGGTACGCGAAATGTTCCAAGTGCAATCCCACCCCGTAGGAGCGCGCCATGCGCGCGAAGCCGCGTGACGTGTGGCTGGGGGGTTCCTTCGGGCGCAACGTTGTAGCCGAAGCCTCGCGCGACACCAGGGTTCACGCGGCTTCGCGCGCATGGCGCGCTCCTACCAGGTGCCGCGCGGCAAATTTTGCGAGTCGGGCGCAGTTCCGGTCCGGGTGATCCCGGGATCGACGTTCCCGGCAACCATCCGACCCCGGTGTCCTACCGCATCCAATCCGGGAGTGCATGCACTCCCCGCCCCGCTCACGGCTCCGGGCAGGATTCTTCCCCGGCATGTTCAAGCATGTCGATCAGCATGCCGCTGACGTGTGCATCGGCGGTGGCGTAGAGGATCCGGCGCTGGTGGCGCTCGCCGCGCACCATGCGCGCCTCGCGCAGCTGGCGCAGGTGGTGGCTGACCAGGGGCTGGGATGCGCCGATGCGGGCGGCGATGTCGCCCACCGCGATGGGGCCTTCCAGGCAGGCCAGCAGGACCCGCAGGCGGGTGGGGTCGCCCAGCAGCCGGAAGACGGCGGCCACGGTGCCGATGCGCGGATCGCTGTCCGCGGTCATGCGTGCGGCCCCTCTGCAGCGGGATCCAGGGCGCACGGGGCGGGCAGCTCGTACAGCACCTCGACGGTGGCATGGCCAATCCCGAAGCGTTCCTCCAGCGTCCGCTTGACCGCCGGGACAGCGAGCCGGGGGTTCGCGTCTGGCGCCAGCCCCAGTTCAAGCGTGGCCAGCACCCTGCCGGAAGTGATCGACCACACGTGCACGTGCTGCACCTGGACCACGCCGGGTACCTCGTCCAGCAGATGCTGGCGCAGCACCTGGATATCGATGTCGGGCGGTGCGCCCTCCATCAGGATGTGGAAGGCGTTGCGCATCAGCGACCAGGCCGCACGCAGGATCAGCAGGCAGACCAGCACCGACAGCAGCGGATCGATCGGCATCCACCCGGTCAGGTGGATGGTGACGGCGGCGGCGATGGCGGCGACGGAGCCCAGCATGTCGCCGATCACGTGCAACATCGCCCCGCGGATATTGACGTGGTCACGGTCGCCGCGGTGCAGGATCGCGAACACGGCGATGTTCACCAGCAGTCCCACCACCGCCACCGCCAGCATCGGCCCGGCCAGCACTTCCACCGGCTGGTACAGGCGCTGTACGGCTTCCCAGGCGATCCATGCCACCAGCGCAAACAGTGTCAACGCATTGATCAGCCCGGCCAGCACCTCCATGCGCATGTAGCCGAAGGTACGGCGCGAATCGGAAGCGCGGCGGCCGATGCGAAAACCCACCCAGGCCAGGGCGAGGGCGGCGGCGTCGGTGAGCATGTGGCCCGCATCGGCAATCAGCGCCAGCGAGCCCGACAGCAGCCCGCCCGCCAGCTCGACCAGCATGAACGAGGCGGTCAGGACCAGCGCGGTCAGCACCACCCGCTCGTTGCGCGCGGACACCTCCGGGGCGTGGGAATGGTCGTGGTGGTGGTCGTGGCCGTCATGCGGGCCGTGCGAAATGTGGGAATGCGGCATGAAAGGAGCCTGCAGTGCGACTCCCTAATCATATCAATAGCTGTTTATGTTTGGCTGGCCGCCTTCAGCCGATGAACAGCTTCCGCCAGCCCTCGTGTCCCAGCTTTTCCAGGGTGTCCAGGTTGCGCTGCACGATCACGTCCGGATCCGGATACGCCTCCACCGCCCGGCTCACGCTGTCCTCGCGCAGCAGGTGCAGGGTGGGGTAGGGCGCGCGATTGGTGAAGTTGGTGATGTCGTCCGGATCGGTATCGCTGAACTGGTAGTCGGGATGGAAGCTGGCCACCTGCAGCACGCCCTCCAGGCCCATGTCTTCGACCAGCGCGTCGGCCAGATCGAGGAAGTCGTTGTAGTCCAGGAAATCGCCCAGCACCTGCGGGTGAATCAGCAGGGTGGTGTCGGTTTCATCGGCCGGCACCTCGCGCAGATGGATGAGCTCATTGGCCAGCGCCTCCAGCAGTGTCTCTGGCGTAGCAGCGTCGCTGAGCACGAAGCGCACCTGATCGCGCACGGTGACGGCCTTGGCGAACGGGCACAGGTTCAGGCCGATCACCGCGCGTTCCAGCCATTGGCGGGTGCGGGCAATGGGGTCGGCTTCGAGCAGGTCAATTGACATGAGGGGACGGGAATCTGGGCGCCCAACGATCCCCTCCGCCGCGAGGCAGGTCAAGGCGGGCGGCTAGCTGATAATCTGTCCCGATGCCCCACGCCCACGACCAAAGCCGTCGCGCAATCCTGCTGATGCTGCTGGCGGTGCTGCTGTTCGCGTTCATGGACGGCGGCATGAAGTGGCTCGGCGTTGACTATCCGCCGCTGCAGGTCGCCTCCATGCGCGGCCTGGTGGCGTTGCCGCTGGTACTTGGCTGGATCCTCGCCCGCCGCCGGCTGCACACCCTGCTGCACATCCACTGGCCGCTGCACCTGCTGCGCGGAGTGCTGGGCATCCTGATGATGGTCGGGTTCGTCTACGGCCTGGCGCGGATGCCGATGTCCACCGCCTACTCGATCGTATTCGTCTCCCCGCTGCTGGTCACCGCGCTGGCGGTACCGATCCTGGGCGAAAAGGTCGGCCCGCGACGCTGGGCCGCGATCGGCGTCGGCATGCTCGGCGTGCTGGTAGTGCTGCGCCCCACCAGCGAAGGGATGCTGACCACCGCCGGCCTCGCCCTGCTGGGCGCCTCGGTCTGCTATTCCTTCGCTTCGATCACGGTGCGGGTGCTGGCCCGGCGCGACAGCACCGAGGCCATGGTGTTCTGGTTCCTCGCCATGCTGGCTGTCGGAGCCGGTGTCCTGGGCTGGTCCAGCTGGGTGCCGATCCGCAGCGAAGACATCTGGATCTTCCTGATGGTGGGCGTTAGCGGTGCGCTGGGCCAGGTGGTGCTGACCAATGCATTCCGCCTCGGCGAGGCCTCCCAGATCGCGCCGCTGGAATACAGCGGGTTGCTGTGGGTGGTGCTGATGGACCTGACCGTGTGGGGCGTGCTGCCCGACCGGATGACCTGGCTGGGCGCGGGAATCATCGTGGCCAGCGGCATCTACCTGCTGCATCGCGAGCACATCCAGGCGCCGGAGCGCGAGAGTCCGCCGGTCAAGCCGAACTAATCCGTCTGGCACAACGGCGCGGCGCCGGGTGCCGATACCCCTGGATGCGAATGTCCCCCGGCGATGGCCTGCGGCCATCTCCTCCTCCTTGATTTCGCACCCAGGGGCATCGACACCCGACGCACCGGGATTCGCGGTGGCTCACCGAAAAAGCGGTGAACCTCGACGAGCCCCCCGCCCCGCAAGCCCAGCCCCGTCGTGGCCGGGAGTCATTTCGGCGAAATAAAGGAGGAGGCGCCCGCGCTTTTTGCGGGCGCCGGGGGACATTCGCCGAAATGGCTCGCGGCCGCGGCGGGGCCCCTCAGGTCGCGGTGACCCAAATCAAAGCACCACCTCGGCTTCAATCCTCACGGCAACCCCCATGCCCACTGGCGCGCACAAAAAAGGCGGACCCCAACAGGGCCCGCCTCATGAACGCCAAAGATCAGCTCAGATCAGAACCGCGCACCCAGTCCAATGCCAACCGTCCACGGATCCAGCTTGATCTCATCACCGGTCGAAACACCCGCCACGTTCACATCCGCACGCGAGCGCATGTAGCGCGCATCCGCACGCGCGAACCAGGTCGGAGTGATGTTCATATCCACGCCGATCGTCCCGATCGCACCGCGTGGCGTGTCCAGGCTCACGTGGTCGCCGCCCGGGTTCAGATCCTCATCGCTGATGTTGGACTGGAAAATGCCCAGCCCCACGAACGGACGGAAAGTCTGATCCGCCTGGCCGAAGTGATACTGGCCGCTCAGCGCGATGGGCTGCTGCTCGATCGTACCGATCTTGCCCTCCGGCCCGCGCACGCGATGGTCGAAGCTGTCCGCAGCGCCCCACAGCTCCACGCCCCAGTTGTCATCCACGTGCCAGGTGGCGCTCAGGGTCGGGGCCGGGCCGCCGTCGATATCGATGCCCTCGGCAGGATTGCTGTGTGGCTCCAGCAGGGTCACGCCACCAACGATGGACACGCGCTTGCCGCCATAGTCGGCGTCACTGCGCTGGTCGAAGCTGTCCTGGGCGAACGCGGCGGGGCTGGCCAGCAGGGCGATGGCAGCAGCGATGGTCAGTTTGTTGTGCAGGATAGACATGTGGGGGTTCCTCTTCTTGTAATGATGTTTCAACGCCGCCCTCTGCGGGGCGGACGCGCACATCCTCTCCAAACGCACATGAATCCCGTTTCGCCGAAACGTTAAACCACCCCCTCTGCTTTCATCACGGCTTCAGGCGCGTGCTGGCGGGGTGAAGCGCGTTGGCGCATGCAGCGCGGCTGTCGCGGTTGGCGCCCGGGGCGCATGCGTCCACAATAAGGGGCTGTCCCCCTTGTTCTCGCGGAGTGCCGCATGGCCGACCTGAAAGAAGCACGTGTCCCTGATATCGGTGGTTTTGACGATGTCCCGGTGATCGAGGTGCTGGTTGCGGCGGGCGACCGCGTTGAAAAGGACCAGGGTCTGGTCACGCTGGAATCCGACAAGGCCACGATGGAAGTGCCGTCGCCGTTTTCCGGGGTGATCAAGGAGGTCAAGGTCGCCGTGGACGACAAGATCGCGGAAGGCGCCGTGGTCGCGGTGATCGAAGTGGACGATGGTGAGACTTCCGGCGACGCGGAAACCAAGCCTTCAGCTGACGCAGGCAAGGCCGTCGCGGAACCTGCCGATCGCGCCCAGCCCGAAGGCCAGGCGCCTGCGGATAAGGAAGAGGATCCCGCAGTGGAGCCGGCCTCCCCGGGCAAGCAGCCGGACAACATCGCCAAGGCCGCCATCGACCACGCCCCGACAGGTGCCGGCGAGCCGCCGGTGCGCTTCGAGGCCGACGCCGTCCTGCCGGGCAAGGTGCCCTATGCCAGCCCCGCGGTGCGCCTGTTCGCACGCGAGCTGGGCGTCGACCTGGACCAGGTGCAGGGCAGTGCGCGCGGTGGCCGCATCACCCGTGAGGATGTGCAGAAGTTCGTGAAGTCGGCGCTGGCCGGCGGTACGGGCAAGGGCGCGCCTGCGGGCGGCGCCGGCCTGGACCTGCTGCCGTGGCCGAAGGTGGACTTCAGCCGGTTCGGCGAAATCGAAGAGAAGCCGCTGTCGCGGATCAAGAAGATTTCCGGCGCCAACCTGGCGCGAAACTGGGCCATGATCCCGCACGTTACCCAGCAGGACGAGGCCGACATCACCGGCCTGGAAGCGCTGCGCAAACAGCTCAACAAGGAAAACGAGCGCGCCGGCATCAAGCTGACCATGCTGGCCTTCCTGATGAAGGCAAGCGTTGCCGCGCTGCAGAAATTCCCCGAATTCAACGCCTCGCTCGACGCCGCAGGCGAGACGCTCACGCTCAAGAAGTACTTTCACATCGGTTTCGCCGCAGACACCCCCAACGGCCTGATGGTGCCGGTGGTGCGCGACTGCGACAAAAAGGGCGTGATCCAGATCGCCCAGGAAACCTCGGAGCTGGCGAAGAAGGCCCGCGACGGCAAACTCGGCCCGGCCGACATGTCCGGAGGCTGCTTCTCCATCAGCTCGCTGGGCGGGATCGGCGGCACCAGCTTCACCCCGATCGTCAATGCGCCGGAGGTGGCCATCCTTGGCGTCTCGCGCGCTGCGATGAAGCCGGTCTGGAACGGCCAGGAGTTCAAGCCGCGCCTGATGTTGCCGCTGTCGCTGTCCTACGATCACCGCGTGATCGATGGCGCCGCCGCCGCGCGCTTCACCGTCTATCTGGCGCAGCTGATGGAAGACATGCGGCGCATGCTGCTGTGATTTTGGAGAACACGTGATGGCCAAGACCCTGGAAGTGAAAGTCCCCGACATCGGCGACTTTTCCGATGTACCCGTGATTGAGGTCCTGGTGTCGGTGGGCGATACCGTCGCCGTCGACCAGGGCCTGCTGACGCTTGAATCGGACAAGGCGACGATGGAAGTGCCCTCACCCGACGCCGGCGTGATCAAGGAGCTGCGGGTCAAGGAAGGCGACAGCGTGTCCGAAGGCCAGGTGGTGGTGGTGCTGGAAGCCGCGGGTGACGGCAATAGCGACAAGGCCGCCGATGAGGCGGGCAAGGATGACGCCTCCGCGAAGCAAGGCGACAGTGACAAGGCCGCAGCCAGCGGAAGCAAGGCCGGCCCCGGCAAGCCGCCGGTCGCCACCTCGCATCGCGCTCCCGCCGAGCCGGACCCGGTGAAGGCCGCGGCGTCGTCGGGTCGCAAGGCCGACGTCGAGTGCGCAATCGTAGTGCTCGGCTCCGGCCCCGGCGGCTACACCGCTGCGTTCCGCGCTGCCGACCTGGGTCTGGAGACGGTGCTCATCGAGCGCTACGCCACCCTGGGCGGGGTGTGCCTCAACGTGGGCTGCATTCCGTCCAAGGCCCTGCTGCATTCGGCCGCGGTGGTCGATCAGGCGCAGCAGGCGGCGGAATACGGCATTGATTTCGGCAAGCCGAAGATCGCGCTGGACACGCTGCGTGGCCACAAGGACAAGGTGGTCGGCCAGCTCACCAAGGGCCTGGCCGGCATGGCCAAGCAGCGCAAGGTGGAGGTGGTGCAGGGCACCGGCCGGTTCGTGTCGCCCAACGAGATCGAAGTGGCCGGTGAGGACGGCAAGACCACGCTGGTGCGCTTCGAGCAGTGCATCATCGCCGCCGGCTCGCAGGCGCTGAAGCTGCCTGGCTTCCCCTGGGAAGACCCGCGGATCATGGATTCCACCGATGCGCTCGAGCTGGCCGAAGTGCCCAAGCACCTGCTGGTGGTGGGCGGCGGCATCATCGGCCTTGAAATGGCCACCGTGTACCGCGCGCTGGGCAGCGAGGTCACCGTGGTGGAGCTGGCCAGCCAGCTCATCCCCGGTGCCGACAAGGACCTGGTCAAGCCGCTGGCCGACCGGCTGAAGAAGCAGGGCGTATCCGTCCACCTGAAGACCAAAGTGCTCCAGGCCAAGGCGGAGAAGAAGGGCATCACCGTGGAGTTCGAAGGCGACAGCATTCCCGAGGACAAGAGCTACGACCGGGTGCTGGTGGCCGTGGGCCGCAGCCCGAACGGCGGCAAGATCGATGCCGAAAAGGCCGGCGTGCGCGTGGGCGAGCGCGGTTTCATCAACGTCGACCGGCAGATGCGCACCAACGTGCCGCACATCTTCGCCATCGGTGACATCGTCGGCCAGCCGATGCTGGCCCACAAGGCGAGCCATGAGGGCAAGCTGGCGGCGGAAGTCGCCGCGGGCGAAAAGAAAGAGTGGGTCGCGCGGGTGATCCCGTCGGTGGCCTATACCGATCCGGAGATCGCCTGGGTGGGTATCACCGAAACCGAAGCGAAGGAAAAGGACATCAAGGTCGGGGTGGCGAAGTTCCCCTGGGCGGCCAGTGGCCGTGCCATCGGCCTGGGGCGCACCGAAGGCTTCACCAAGCTGCTGTTCGACGAGGCCACCAACCGCATCGTCGGTGCGGCGATCGTGGGCGTACACGCCGGCGACCTGATTTCAGAAGCGGCATTGGCGATTGAGATGGGCGCGGAAGCGGCGGACATCGCCCACACCATCCATCCCCATCCCACGCTCAGCGAGTCGGTGGCCATGGCGGCCGAGATCTACGCCGGCACCATCACCGACCTGTACCTGCCGAAGAAAGAATAACCCCGCGCGCCGGTCCGGCGCGCGGGGTCGGCCAGGGTGGGCGCCGGGTGAAAGGATCCGCGGGGTGCGCAAAAAAAGAGCCCCGGTCAGGGCCGGGGCTCGGTGGTGATCTGCGTGCTGGACCGACGAGGAGGTGCAGCAGATCAGGCACACAGGGTGAGACAGGCCCTTTCGGGGAAAGTTCCCTGCAATACGCCTCCAGTCCGCACGACTGACAGCGGTTGTGACTCAAACGCCTGGACTGCTATAATTCTTGGGCTAACCGGGACAGTTATTGCGTTGTGTCCCGCTCCCTACCCAGTCATCCGGAATCCTGAAGTGTTCACGTTCGCCGCCGAAGCTCGGCGCCTGGTACGGCGCGCCATTGTCTGGCAGGCCGCTGCAGTCGCAGTGGCAGCGCTGGCGTTCCTGGCCAAGGGTGCCGACTGGGCAGTGGCAGTGGCACTGGGCGGCGGCGCGGTGGCGATCGGGGGCTGGCTGGCGAGCGTCATCTCGCTCGGCGGCGGTGTCAACCCGGGCATTGTCGCGCTGATGCGGCTGGTGGCCGGAACCGGGATGAAGTGGGCGGTGATCGTGGGGGCGCTGCTGTTCGGCATGTCGGGCGCGGGGCTTCCCCCGCTGCCGATGGTGCTGGGGGTGATCGTGGCCCTGGCGGCGCAGATGCTGGCGATGGCCGGTCCACCGGCCCGCCATTGAATCGTGTCATTGAATCGTTGAACAGGCAGGAACATCTGACTTATGGCGGTTGAAGCGGAACTCACCCCTTCGAGCTACATCCAGCACCACCTGCAGAACCTGACCCATTCGGTCGGCGAAGGCGGGTTCTGGACGTTGCATGTGGATACCCTGATCGGCTCGGTGGTGCTGGGCGTGATCATGTTCCTGGTGTTCTGGACGGGCACCCGTAAAGCCACCTCGGGCGTGCCGGGCAAGTGGCAGGCGTTCGTCGAGATCCTGCTCGAGTTCGTCGATCGCCAGGTTCGTGACACCTACCACGGTTCCAGCAAGCTGGTGACGCCGATCGCGATCACCCTGTTCTTCTGGATCCTGTTCATGAACATGATGAAGTTCATCCCCGCGGACTTCATCTCCAAGCCGCTTGAGTGGGCGGGCGTGGGGTACTGGAAGCCGGTACCCACCGCCGACGTGAACGCCACCCTGGGCCTGTCGATCAGCGTGTTCTTCCTGACCCTGTTCTTCGGCCTGCGCGCCAAGGGCATCGGCGGCTTCGCCAAGGACTTCCTGGTCACGCCGTTCGGCAAGTGGGCGATGCCTGCCAACCTGCTCCTGAACATCGTCGAGTGGTTGTCCAAGCCAATCTCGCTGGCGATGCGACTGTTCGGCAACATGTTCGGCGGCGAGATCGTGTTCCTGCTGATCTGGGTGCTTGGCGGCTCGTTCCTGCTCGGCGTACTCGGCGGCGCCGTGTTCGGCCTGGGCTGGATGATCTTCCACATCCTGGTCGTGCCGCTGCAGGCCTTCATCTTCATGATGCTGTCGATCGTCTACCTCAGCCTGGCTGAGGATTCACACTGACCGGTCGCAACATCCCGGTTTTGATTCAGATCCACCCCTCACCTCAACTTCCAACTAGCAAGCCGTTCTGGAGACAACCATGGAAACCGCACTCGCTCTCATCGCCTCCGTCCAGTCATCGACTGCCCTGGCCGTCGGCCTCATGGTCGGGCTGGCCGCGCTGGGCGCCGGCTTGGGCATGGCCCTCATGGCCGGCAAGTTCCTCGAGTCCGCCGCCCGCCAGCCGGAGCTGATCCCGGTGCTGCAGGTGCGCATGTTCATCACCGCCGGCCTGATCGACGCCCCGTTCATCATCAGTGTCGCCGTCGGCCTGCTGTTCGCCTTCGCCAACCCCTTCCTGGTTGGTGGCCTGGCTGTCTGAGCAGCCGGTCGCGGAGCAACGAGCACCGTCGGCCATTGGGGCCGGCGGCTGCAACACGGATAGCCCCGGCACCTCCCGTGACTGGGGCGCCCCGAGTACAGGCAGAGCACGACGATGAGCATCAATCTGACCCTAATCGCCCAGGCGCTGGCCTTCGCCGCGTTTATCTGGCTGATCGCCACCTTTGTGTGGCCACCGCTGCTCAATGCGATTGAAGAGCGGCAGAAGAAGATCGCCGAGGGCCTGGCGGCCGCTGACAACAGCCAGCGTGCGCTGGCCCAGGCAGAGGAAACCGCCGACGCCGAGCTCAAGGCCGCGCGTGTCAAGGCCAACGAGATCATCGACCAGGCGCACCGCCGCAGCACCCAGATCGTCGAGGCCGCCAAGGTCGAGGCGGTCACCGAGGGGCTGCGCCAGAAGGCGCTGATCGACGCCGAGATCCAGGCTTCGGCCACCCGTGCCCGCGAGGAGCTGCGCCACCAGGTGTCGCTGCTGGCGGTGAGCGGCGCCGAGCGCCTGCTCAAGCGCGAGATCAACGCCGACACCCACAAGGCGCTGCTCGACGAATTGGCTTCGGAGATCTGACCGATGTCCATGACCCTCGCCCGCCCGTATGCCCGCGCTGCTTTCGCGGTCGCGCGCGAAGACGGACAGGCCGTGCAGTGGTCGGACGCGCTCGGATTCGCCGCCCGCGTTGCGGCCGATCCCCAGGTCGCGGCCGTGCTGGTGCATCCGTCGCTGACCCGCGAAGACGCGGTGACCCTGCTGGCGCCGGAAGGCGCTGACGAAAAATTCTCCGGCTTCCTCGCCGTGCTCGCCGACAACGGCCGGCTGGGCGTGCTGACCGACATCGCCGGGCTGTATGAAGACCTGCGCGCCGAGGATGAGCGCGTGGTGCTGGCGAAGATCACATCGGCAGCCGAGCTGCCCGAGGCCGAGGTCGAGCAGATCCGCAATGCGCTCAAGCGCCGGTTCGGTCGTGAAGTACAGATCGAGACAGCGGTTGACGAAAGCCTCATCGGCGGCGCGGTCATCGCGGCCGGCGACGTGGTCATCGACGGCTCGCTCAAGGGCAAGCTGGAGCGCCTGCAATCCGCGCTGGCTCACTGAAGCCGGACACAAACGAACATCGAAGCCGTGTGCTGCACACAGCGGCGCATGAACCAGGAAACGAAACCATGGCAAGCACCACGCTCAACCCCTCTGAAATCAGCGAGCTGATCAAGTCGCGCATTGACAAGGTCAAGCTGTCCGCCGAGGCCCGCAACGAGGGCACGGTGACATCGGTGGCCGACGGCATCGTGCGCCTGCACGGCCTGGCCGACGTGATGCAGGGCGAAATGATCGAACTGCCCGCAACCGCCGATGGCATCCCGACGTATGCCCTGGCGCTGAACCTGGAGCGCGACTCGGTCGGCGCCGTGGTGCTGGGTGACTACGAGCACCTGCGCGAAGGCGACACCGCCAAGACCACCGCACGCATCCTTGAAGTGCCGGTCGGCCCCGAGCTGCTGGGTCGCGTGGTCAACGCGCTGGGCGAGCCGATCGACGGCAAGGGCCCGATCGACGCCAAGCTGGGCGCGCCGGTGGAGCGGGTGGCCCCGGGCGTGATCTGGCGCAAGTCGGTCGACCAGCCGGTGCAGACCGGCTACAAGTCGGTTGACTCGATGATCCCGATCGGCCGTGGCCAGCGCGAGCTGATCATTGGCGACCGCCAGACCGGCAAGACCGCGATGGCCATCGACGCGGTGATCAACCAGAAGGGCACCGGCATCAAGTGCGTGTACGTGGCGATCGGCCAGAAGGCCTCGACCGTCTCCAATATCGTGCGCAAGCTGGAAGAAAACGGCGCCCTGGCGCACACCATCGTGGTGGCCGCCACCGCGTCGGAATCAGCCGCGATGCAGTACATCAGCGCCTACTCCGGTTGCACCATGGGCGAATACTTCATGGACCGCGGTGAAGACGCGCTGATCGTCTACGACGACCTGTCCAAGCAGGCTGTGGCCTACCGCCAGATCTCGCTGCTGCTGCGCCGCCCGCCGGGCCGCGAAGCCTACCCGGGCGACGTGTTCTACCTGCACAGCCGCCTGCTGGAGCGCGCCGCGCGCGTGTCCGAGGACTATGTGGAGCAGTTCACCAAGGGCGAAGTGAAGGGCAAGACTGGTAGCTTGACCGCGCTGCCGATCATCGAGACCCAGGCCGGTGACGTGTCCGCGTTCGTGCCGACCAACGTGATCTCGATCACCGACGGCCAGATCTTCCTCGAGACCGACCTGTTCAACGCCGGCATCCGCCCGGCCGTGAACGCCGGCATCTCGGTGTCGCGCGTGGGTGGTGCGGCCCAGACCAAGATCATGAAGAAGCTGTCGGGCGGCATCCGTATCGCCCTGGCGCAGTACCGCGAGCTCGCGGCCTTCGCCCAGTTCGCCTCCGACCTGGACGACGCGACCCGTCGCCAGCTGGAGCGCGGCCAGCGCGTAACCGAGCTGATGAAGCAGAAGCAGTACGCGCCGATGAGCGTGTTCCACCAGGCGCTGTCGATCTACGCGGTCGACAAGGGCTACATGGACGACGTGCCGGTGAACAAGATCGGCAGCTTCGAAGAGGCGCTGCACGCGCACTTCGAGAACACCGCTGCGGAGCTGATCTCCAAGGTCAATTCCAGCGGCGACTGGAACGACGACATCGAGGCCGCGTTCAAGAGCGGGGTCGATGAGTTCAAGAAGACCGGAAGCTGGTAATGACGGGGCGGGCCCTGGTCCGCCCTGATCTGTGGCAATCCTATGGCGGGCCCCGGCCCGCCCCACGGGAAAGGGGCCTGAGCCCCCCAACGGGAAGAAGAGATGGCTGGCGGTAGAGAAATCAAGACCAAGATCAAGAGCGTGCAGAACACCCGCAAGGTGACGCGTGCGCTGGAAATGGTCTCGGCCTCCAAGATCCGCAAGGCGCAGGAGCGGATGCGCGAGTCGCGCCCGTATGCGCGCGCGATGAAGCAGCTGATCGGACACCTGGCCCAGGCCAATTCCGAGTTCCAGCATCCGTACCTGGTCGAGCGCCAGGACGTGAAGCGGGTCGGCTACGTGATCATCTCCTCCGACCGTGGCCTCGCTGGCGGGCTGAACAACAACCTGTTCCGCAAGCTGCTGGGCGAGTTCCGCAAGCACCAGGAAAATGGCGTCGAGATCGACCTGGTCACCATCGGCCAGAAGGCGACCACGTACTTCCGCCGGGTCAAGGTGAACATGGTCGCCAGCGTCACCCACCTGGGCGACACGCCGCAGGTGGAACAGCTGGTGGGCGTGATCAAGGTCATGCTCGACGCCTACAACGAAGGCAACGTGGACCGCGTGTATCTGGTCTACAACGACTTCGTGAACACCATGACCCAGCGCGCGGCGACCGATCAGCTGCTGCCGCTGCCTGCTTCCGAAGAAAAGGTGGCCAGGCACGACTGGGACTACATCTACGAGCCGGATCCGGAAGGCGTGCTCGGGCACGTGCTCACCCGCTACGTCGAATCGCTGGTGTACCAGGCGGTGATGGAGAACGTGGCCTCCGAACACGCTGCGCGCATGGTGGCGATGAAGGCCGCCAGCGACAACGCCAACAAGCTGATCGACAACCTGAACCTGTCCTACAACAAGGCGCGTCAGGCGGCGATCACCCAGGAGATCTCGGAGATCGTCGGCGGCGCAGCCGCTGTCTGACGGACCGGGTCACCACAGAATCCAGCCGGCCCGCGCCGGCCACCAGAACAGGTAATCGGAGCAACACACAATGAGCAACCAGGGCAAGATCGTTCAGATCATCGGCGCGGTCGTCGACGTTGAATTCCCGCGCGACAGCGTGCCGCGCGTGTACGACGCGCTGAAGGTCGACAACACCGAGATCACGCTGGAAGTGCAGCAGCAGCTGGGCGACGGCGTCGTGCGCACGATTGCGCTCGGTTCCACCGACGGCCTCAAGCGCAACCTCGTGGCCACCAACACCGGCAGCGCCATCTCGGTGCCGGTGGGTGCCGGTACGCTCGGCCGCATCATGGACGTGCTCGGTCGCCCGATCGACGAAGCCGGCCCGATCGATGCCACCGACCACTGGGAAATCCATCGCGCGGCGCCCTCCTACGAGGAGCAGTCCTCGACCAACGAGCTGCTGGAAACCGGCATCAAGGTCATCGACCTGATGTGCCCGTTCGCCAAGGGCGGCAAGGTCGGCCTGTTCGGCGGCGCCGGCGTGGGCAAGACCGTCAACATGATGGAACTGATCAACAACATCGCCAAGGCGCACGAAGGCCTGTCGGTGTTCGCCGGCGTGGGCGAGCGTACCCGAGAGGGCAACGACTTCTACCACGAGATGAAGGACTCCAACGTCCTGGACAAGGTGGCGATGGTCTACGGCCAGATGAACGAGCCGCCGGGCAACCGACTGCGCGTGGCGCTGACCGGCCTGACCATGGCCGAGTACTTCCGCGACGAGCCGGACGAGAGCGGCAAGGGCAAGGACGTGCTGCTGTTCATCGACAACATCTACCGCTACACCCTGGCCGGTACCGAGGTTTCGGCGCTGCTGGGCCGCATGCCGTCGGCAGTGGGCTACCAGCCCACGCTGGCCGAGGAAATGGGCGTGCTGCAGGAGCGCATCACCTCCACCCGCACCGGCTCGATCACCTCGATCCAGGCCGTGTACGTGCCCGCGGATGACCTGACCGACCCGTCGCCGGCCACCACCTTCGCCCACCTGGACGCGACCGTGGTGCTGAGCCGCGACATCGCCTCGCTGGGTATCTACCCGGCGGTCGACCCGCTCGACTCCACCAGCCGCCAGCTGGACCCGAACGTGATCGGCAACGAGCACTACGACACCGCGCGCAAGGTGCAGTCCACCCTGCAGAAGTACAAGGAGCTCAAGGACATCATCGCGATCCTGGGCATGGACGAGCTGTCGGAAGAGGACAAGCAGGCCGTGTCGCGCGCGCGCAAGATCGAGCGCTTCTTCAGCCAGCCTTTCCACGTGGCCGAAGTGTTCACCGGCTCGCCGGGCAAGTACGTGCCGCTGAAGGAAACCATCCGCGGCTTCAAGGGCATCGTGGACGGCGAGTACGACCACCTGCCGGAGCAGGCGTTCTACATGGTCGGCAGCATCGACGAAGCGGTCGAGAAGGCCGCGAAGATGTCAGAAACCGCGTGATGCATGGCGGGCCGCGGCCCGCCTTGCGCCAAACTGGAACTGGAATACATGACCACCACCATCCGTTGCGACATCGTCAGCGCTGAAGCCGAGATCTTCCACGGCGAGGCCACGCTCGTGGTCGTCACCGGCGAGATGGGCGAGCTGGGCATCGCGCCGCGCCATGCGCCGCTGATCACTCGGCTCAAGCCCGGCAAGGTCGTTGTGACCCAGGCCGACGGCAGCAAGCTGGACTTCGCCATTGGCGGCGGCATCCTCGAGGTGCAGCCGCAGGTGGTGACGATCCTGGCCGACACCGCCATCCGTGCCGACGAGATCGACGAAGCCTCCGTGCGTGCAGCCAAGGAAGAGGCCGAGCGTGTGCTGGCCGGCCGCGGCGAGGCGATGGACATCGCCGAAGCCCAGCAGAAGCTGGCCGAAGTCAGCGCCCAGCTGCAGGCGCTTGAGCGCCTGCGCAAGAACCTCAAGCACTGACAGCTGCCGCGCACGCGCGGTACCGCATCAAGCAGACGCCGGCTAACGCCGGCGTTTTGCTGTCTGGTCGGTCAGAACCCCCGGACCAGCTGCAGGTGCACCTGGCGGTAGCCGTAGTTGCTGCCGTCGCCAACCGGGGTATTGCTGTAGAGCAGGTGGGTGCGCAGGTACCAGTCATTCGACCAGCGGGGGCTTTCCACGATGACTTCCGCCAGCCGCGCCGCACGCCAATCGCTGTCCGAATCCCGCTGGCGGCCCACTCCGCCTGAAACGGAGAACATCCATCCGCCGTGGAAGCGGCGAAGGCGCAGCTGGGGCAGCACTTCATCAAACCGCCGGGGCGAAAAATAGTCCATCTCACGGGGCTCGCTGTTGTGGAACGTGCGGGCCCGCACTTGCATCCCCAGCCCCCACTCCTCAACCAGCGGCAGCGAGTAGACTGCACGCAGATGGGTGCGCAGGTTGTCTCCGGGGAAATCCTGCAGTCCGGCGAGCACGGTCAACTGTTGGCCGCTTGAGCCCAGCGGTACGTCGAAGGCCGCGCCCGCGAAGGTGATATAGCGTCCGTCACGCCCGGAGCGCGTTTCCAGCAGCTCCCGCTCGGCGAAATACTCCTGCCGCCATGCGCGGTCCCGCACCAGTGCAATGCTGCCGAGCACGGTGCTGCCGTCGGTGCCGACCCTACCGCTCCATTTGTAGTCATCGTGCGTATCCGCGAAGCGCAGGTATGCGCGGTGGTCGGTCCAGCCGCGGTCGCCCAGCGGCTGGAAGCGGGCCTGCTCCACGGCAAGGCCGAGGTAGTGATCGGCGTCGTCGTAGCGGCTGAAGGCGGTAAGCGCGATTTTCTCAACGGTCGTGTCATCGGCGTCGTCGGAAGCAAATACTTCCACGCCTCCTGCAGATGGCATCGCTGCGTGTGCAGTCGCAAGGATGCACGCCAGGCAGGTGGCTGCGGCAGGCAGGAACCTGTTCATTTCGTACCCCAGTCCTTGCGCAGGCCAACCAGCTCCGAGACGTAGCCCCAGACGCAGACGGGCTGCAGGATCAATGAATAGCCGAAAACATAGGCGAGAAAGCCGGCAATGTTGCGCCGGATCCGGAGCCCCTGGCGCAAGAAAACCTGCCTCTGCACGCGGAAGATCACCACGTTCCACAGCAGTGCCAGCGGCAGGACCAGCAGGGTCATGATTCCCACGATGTGGTAGTGGCCGAACAGTGCCGCGATGATTCCGGGAATGAATACCAGCGTATAGACCAGGTCCAATGGCAGGAAGAGCACGTTCCACCAGATGAACAGCATGCTCAACCGGGGCGAGACCAGCAGGCGCGGATGATTTCTGAAAGCTTCGATCAGTCCTCGCGACCAGCGTCGCCGTTGCCGCGCGAACTGGCCGAGGGTGTCGGGCACCGTGGTGAACGCCACCGCGTCCTCGCCATGACCGATCCGGTAACCGCGTTCCAGCAGCGCCCAGGACAGCACGATGTCCTCGCCGACACACTCGGGCCAGCCGCCGACCTCTTCAAGCGCACTTCGGTCGTACAGCGAGAAAGCACCCTGGGCCACCAGGGTGCCGTGGTACATGCTCTGCATCCGCTTGACCGCGGCGATGCCGTGGAAGTAATCCCATTCCTGGATCCGGGTCAGCCAGTTTTCGCGGGAGTTGCGTGCCAGCACGGAGCCCGCAACTGCCCGAGTGTCGGGTGGGTCGGTCAGGTAGCGTTCGACCAGGTTGCTCAGTGCGCCGCGGTAAACCCAGCAATCGCCATCCACGGTGACGACCAGTTCGTCATGGGTCAGCGCGAGGCCGCGGTTGAGAACGCCAGCCTTGCCGACATTCTTTCCGCCGCGGACCACCTGGAACCGACGTCCCGGCCTGGCCGGTGAAAACGCAATGGCCGCTTCAGCGGTCGCCACGGAATCGTCGGTTGAGCCGTCGTCCATCACCAGGACGGTCATGTCGCCCGGATACTCCTGTTCTGCCAGGCTCTGGATAGTGGCGGCGATGCCTTCCTGCTCGTTGTAGCAGGCGACCAGGATCGTGACCGGAGGGTACTGGGCCGGTTTGCGGCGGGGAGGACGCCGGTCCATCAGCGTGGAGGCAATGAGAAATCCGTTCATGAAGCCGGGCACATAGGCAATGAACGTGATGATCACGATGGCGGCGGTCAGGCCTATCAGTTCGGCCAGGTCGTTGAGCCATGGACGGGACAGCCAGATGCTCAATCCAGTCCAGGTCAGGGCGATCGCCAAGGCGAGCCAGAACTTGACCGGCAGCGGCACATACAGCCCGCGGGCGGGACCTGGAGCAGAGGGCGGGGTGGGGGCTGGAGTCGGGAGCGGGGGCGTCCTTTCCTGCTGCGGCGGTGTCGCCTCCCTGACTTCAAGGTTCATCAATCCGGATTCCTGGCGGACCGCCCTGACGGTGGCCCGGCAATGTCTTGCGGGAAGAGGGGACCCGTCACCATCGGCCCGTGACGAGCCACGAGTCGAAGGGGGGGCGCCAATTGACCAAGCAGGAAACGTGCCAACAACGGGGCAGTGGCGGTATTCGAGGCCTGTCGCAACGGACGCCTTCAGGCCGGGCCGGATGGCTTGCATGTGCCGTGATCCCCGGCCTACCGTGCTGCAGCATGGGGTGAGCAGGAGAGTGGGATGGGCATGGCCAGCATGATCACCGCGGTCGCGGCACTGACCACCGTAATGGGAGTGGTCAGTGCATCTGATCCCGCTCTAGCGGGACCGATCACCGGTCAGGAGACCTTTATTGAGGCGTCGGAGCGTCCGCGTGCCCGCGAGGCCGGGGTGGTCATCGGCTCGTTGCCCACCGGCCCGCGCAACGCCATCGTGGACGTTGAGGGAGTGGCGGTTGGCCACGTCACCCTGGACAATGCCGGCGGCACCATCCGCACCGGCGTGACCGCGATCCTGCCGCATGGCGGCAGCCTCTATCACGACCGTGTCCCGGCGGCGATCCACGTGGCCAACGGCTTCGGCAAGCTGTTGGGGGTCACCCAGGTGCGCGAGCTCGGGGAGCTGGAAACCCCGATCCTGCTTACCGGCACCCTGGGCGTGTGGCAGGCGGCCGATGCAATGGCCGGCTGGCTGCTGGAGCAGCCGGGCATGGAGCAGGTGCGTTCGATCAACCCGGTGGTCGGGGAAACCAACGACGGCTACCTCAACGATATCCGCAGCCGGCCGCTGCGCCCGCAGCATGTGATCCGGGCCCTGGAATCGGCCTCCGCCGATGACGTGCGCGAGGGTGCGGTAGGTGCGGGAGCCGGGACCGTGGCCTTCGGCTGGAAAGGCGGCATCGGCACCAGCTCCCGCGAAGTTGAAACCGCAGGCTCCAGGCATACCGTCGGCGTGCTGGTACAGAGCAACTACGGCGGAGATCTGGTGGTCGCCGGCGTGCCCGTCGGGGCGCAGCTGCCGGATCCGGCCAGTTATCTGGATTCCGGCGACGAGCCGCCGGTGGCCGATGGCGACGGCAGCATCATGATCGTGGTCGCTACCGATGCGCCGCTGGATGCGCGCCAGCTGGGCCGCCTGGCATCTCGCGCGGTGGTCGGCCTGGCCCGTACCGGCGCGTCGATGTCGAATGGATCAGGTGACTACGTGATTGCGTTCTCCACCGCCCCAGCGAGCCGCCGTGGCGATGCCGCAGTCCTCACCCCAACGGTGCTCGGCAACGAGGCCATGAGCCCGCTGTTCGTGGCGGTAGCGGAAACGACCGAGGAGGCGATCCTCAATTCGATGTTCCGGGCCGATACGGTGAGCGGACACCGCGGCACCGTGCCGGCGCTGCCGTTGGAACTCCTATTGCCACTGGTGCATGCAGCGTCGCCGGACCGATAGAGGGACCACGGGGCTTCAGCGCCGGTAGACCCAATGCCGCGACAGGGTGAAGCCGACCGCCGCCAGCGCCAGCTCTACCAGCGGCTTGGCCAGCCAGGCCCAGCGCAGGCCAAGCACGTCATCCACCTGGCCGATCGCCCAGGTGCTGACGATGGTCGTACCGATCCACATCAATACGAAACGCCGCAGCTGCACTGGGCCCAGCGCGGTGCCCTCGCCAGCGAAGGTGAATTTGCCATTGGCCCAGTAGCCCATCAGCGCACCGCAGATCCTGCCGGCCACGTTGGCCTGTCGCACCGGCACCCCGGCGTGGCTGAGCGCCACCATCACCGCCCAGTCCAGCAGCCATTGCAGGCCGCCGATGATCAGATAGCTGCGTGATTGCCGGTACAGGCTCAAGGTGGAAAGCTGTATCCAGGGAGGGCGCGGGCATCGTAGCAGCGCGGCCCGTTAGAATTCGCATTCGACCTTCACGGAATTGATATGAGCGCTCCCCTGCATGTGATCATCCTGGCCGCCGGAGAAGGCAAGCGGATGAACTCCGCGTTGCCCAAGGTGCTGCAGAAAATCGCCGGCCGGCCGATGCTGGCCCATGTGATCGCAGCGGCCCGACGGCTGGAGCCGGAAGCGGTCCACGTTGTCTACGGCCATGGCGGCGACCAGGTGCGCATGGCGCTCGAGGATCAGCCGGACCTGCAGTGGGCGGAGCAGGCCGAGCGGCTGGGGACCGGACACGCGGTGCAACAGGCGCTGGCGAACGTGCCGGATGGTGCCGAAGTGCTGGTGCTCTATGGCGATGTGCCGCTGATCACCACCGACAGCCTGCGCGGCCTGGTGGCCGGAGAGCACGGCGCGCGCCTGGCGGTGCTGGTCGCCGAGCTGGAGGACCCGACCGGCTATGGTCGCATCGTGCGTGACTCGGAAGGCCACGTGGCCGCGATCGTGGAAGAGAAGGATGCCAGCCGCGAACAGCGCGACATCCGCATCATCAACACCGGGATCCTGGCCGCCGAGTCCACCGCGCTCAAGCGCTGGCTGGGCGCGGTGTCCAACGACAATGCGCAGGGCGAGTACTACCTGACCGACGTGTTCGCGCTGGCGGCGGACGAATTCAGCGCCGCGGAGATGGTGATGATCGCCGATCCGATCGAAGCCGAGGGTGCCAACGACTCCTGGCAGCTCGCCCAGCTTGAGCGCGCGTTCCAGCTGCGCCAGGTGCGTGAGCTGTGTCGCCAGGGGGCGCGCGTGGCCGACCCGGCACGGGTGGATATCCGCGGTGAGGTGACCGTGGGCCGCGACGTGGAGATCGACGTGGACGTGGTGCTCGAAGGCCGGGTGGAGCTGGGCGACGGCGTGCGTATCGGCCCGTTCTGCCGGCTGCGCGACGTGCGCCTGACGCTGGGCACCGAGGTGCGCGCCCACTGCGATCTGGAAGGCGTGGTGACCGAGGGCACCGCGCGCATCGGTCCGTTCGCCCGGCTGCGTCCGGGCACGGTGCTAGCGGACGGCGCCCAGATCGGCAACTTCGTTGAAACCAAGAACACCACCGTGGGCGTGGGCAGCAAGGCCGGCCACCTGAGCTATCTCGGCGATACGGTGATCGGGGCCGGTGCCAACATCGGCGCGGGCACCATCACCTGCAATTACGACGGGGTGAACAAGTCGAAGACGGTGATTGGCGATGGCGCTTTCATCGGCTCGAACGCCTCGCTGGTGGCGCCGGTGACCATTGGCGACGGCGCCACCACAGCGGCCGGCTCGACCATCACCTACGACGTGCCGCCGGACACCCTGGCCATCGGCCGTGCCCGCCAGGGCATCAACGACCGCTGGCAGCGCCCCAAGAAAAAGTAGGAGCGCGCCACGCGCGCGAAGCCGCGTGAATCACATTCCGTCGTGGCGCGTCGTGCACCGCGAACCGGCCGGAGCCACGTCGCACAGCCGCAAGTCACGCGGCTTCGCGCGCACGGCGCGCTCCTACGGGGACGGCAAAGTCAGGCTCACCCGCAGGCCGCCGCCTTCGCGGTTCTGCAGGGCAATGCGGCCACCGTGGGCTTCGCAGATCTCGCGGGCCAGCGCCAGGCCCAGACCGGTGCCGTTGCGCTTGGTGGAGTAGAACGGCAGCAGCGCGTTGGCCAGTACCGCCTCGTTCATGCCGCTGCCGCGATCCAGCACTTCGATCCGCCAGGCCTCGGGCAGCCGGCGCAGGTCCAGCCGCACCTGCGAGGCGGGCGATCCGGATTCGTGCGCATTGCGCAGCAGGTTGATCAGGCATTGCTCCACCTGAGCCACGTCGAAGCGGCCGTGACCGTCCAGCGCGGCGTCGTCGAAGCCGAACTCGACCTGCTCGCGCAGGCGCCGCACGAAACCCGCCCACTCCACGTTCTCCAGTCGCGGCGAAGGGAGCTTGGCGAAGCGGGCGTAGTCGCGCAGGAACCCTTCCAGGTGCCGCGCCCGTCCCTCGATCGTCTCCAGCGCTGCCGGCAGCCGCTCATACTGGCCGCGCCGCACCAGCTCCGCCCCCGAGTGCGCCAGCGAAGCGATCGGCGCCAGCGAGTTGTTGAGCTCGTGGCTGATGACCCGGATCACCTTCTTCCAGGTGTGCACTTCCTGGCGGCGCAGTTCGGCGGTGAGCTGGCGCAGCAGCACCAGCTCGTGTGCCCGGCCGTTGAGGCGGAACGTGCGGCGCGACAGGTGGTAGATGTCCTCGTCGTCGTCGCTGCCCACGCTGAACATTCCGTCCCCGCCCTGGGCCATGGCGTCGCGCATGGGCTCGGGGGCGCGATCGAGCAGGGCGCCGAACGACTGCCCTTCCAGCCTGCGGCCGTCTCCCAGCAGTTTGCGCGCGGCAATGTTGGCCAGCACGATCCGGCGCCCGCTGTCGACCAGCAGCGTCGCGACCGGCGTGTTCTGCACCACGGTGTCCAGCAGCAGTTCGCGCTGGGCGATCGAGGTGCGCTGCTCGCGCAGGACGTCGCCCAGGCGGTTGTGGCTGGCGACCAGCTCCCCCAGCTCGCCGCGGCCCTGCCACGACACGCCGAAGTTGAAGTCACCGTCGCGGTAGCTGGCCACGCTGCCCGCCAGCGCCCTGAACAGCGAGCGCGCCGGCGAAAGCACCAGCCTGATCTGGTAAAGCAGCGGCGGCAGCAGCAACAGGGCGGAAACTGCCGTGGCGGCCCACGGCTGCAGCCATCGGAGCAGGGCCATGGCCAGCGCGGCGGCCAGCACCATATACAGCGCAGACAGCAGGCCGAGGGTCAGGCCCAGCGGCAGCCGCTGCCACCAGAGGTTCATCCCTCGCCACCCGGCTCGCGGCGGATCCCGTGGCGTTCCATGCGTCGGTACAGCGCCTGGCGTGATAGCCCGAGCTCGGCGGCGGCCTGGGCCAGCACGCCGTCATTGCGCGCCAGTGCCGATTCGATGTCTCCCCGGTCCGGATCCGCTGCCTGACCCGGTGCCGGCGGCGCGGCGGTAGCACCGGGCGGCGCCGCAAGGCCGAAGGCTTCGGCTTGCACCGCATCGCCGGGCGAGAGCAGGGCCGCCCGCTGCACCGCATTGCGCAGCTCGCGCACGTTGCCCGGCCATGGATGGCCCAGCAGCGCACGCTCGGCTCCGGCCGACAGACGCTTGCCCTCAGGCAGGAAGTGGCGAGCAAGCGGCAGGATGTCGTCCTGCCGCTCGGCCAGCTCCGGCAGCTTCAATTCGATGGCGTTGAGACGGTAATACAGGTCTTCCCGGAACGAGCCGGCGGCGATCGCAGCCGGCAGGTCGACGTTGGTGGCGCTGACGATGCGCACCTTTACCTGACGCTCGCGGTTGGACCCCAGGCGTTCGAAGCGGCCGGTTTCCAGCACCCGCAGCAGCTTCATCTGGCCGGCCAGCGGCAGGTTGCCGATCTCGTCCAGGAACAGCGTGCCGCCATCGGCCGCCTCGAATTTTCCCTCACGTGCCCGGGTGGCGCCGGTGTAGGCGCCAGCATCGGCGCCGAACAGTTCGGCCTCGATCAGCTCGCCCGGAAGGGCGCCGCAGTTGACCGCAATGAATGGCCCGTCGCGCACCGCCGAGTTGGCGTGGATGATCTCGGCGAACTTCTCCTTGCCGGTGCCGTTGGGCCCGGTCACCAGTACCGCCAGCTCCGAGCGCGCCACCTGGCAGGCCAGCGACAGCACCCGCTCACTGGCCGCGTCGGCCCAGACCAGGCCGCGCAGGTCGTAGTCGCGCTCGAGCTCCTGGTGGCGTCGGCGCGCACCTTCGCGATGTCGCGCCAGTTCGCGGCGCGACTGCGCCAGCTCCAGCAGGTTGTTCACCGTGGTCAGCAGCTTGCGGTCATCCCACGGCTTGGCCAGATAGTCGGCGGCTCCGCCCTTGATCAGTTCCACCGCTGATTCCAGATGGGTCCAGGCGGTGAGCAGGATGACGGGCAGGTGCGGATGCGCTGCGCGTATCTGGCGGAACAGCGCCACGCCTTCTTCGCCGGAGGTCGTATCGGCGCGGAAGTTCATGTCCTGGATCACCAGGTCGATATCACCGCCGCGCAGTGCGTCCAGCCCGGCCTCCGGGGAGTCGGAACCCACCGTCTGGATGTCGTACAGGGAGAACAGCATCTCCAGCGCGGTGATCACGTCTGGGTTGTCGTCGATGACGAGGATCGTGGGCATGGCTCGTACAGTAGTCCGGATCAGGGCAGGCGGCGGGACTGCGTGGCGGGAGAACTCCTCATGCGCTGCGGGTGGCGGTCGCGGGTGGCACCCCTGATGCGCGCCGGGCCGGTCCCAGCACGGCCGCCTGGCCCAGCAGCCACAGTACCGCTGCGCCCGCAGGCAGATAGGCCAGCGGCAGGCGTGGCATGGCGTAATGCTGCATGAGCCACTGATTGATTGCATAGCCCGCTATCAGTCCGGGGATCAGGCCCAGGCCGACGACGATGAAGTTTTCCGCCAGGAAGTGACGCACCACATCTGTCCGGCGCGCACCCAGCGCGCGCCGGATGCCGATGCTGCGCAGCCTTTGTTCCACCCAGTAACCCGACAGCCCGGCAATGCCCGCTCCGGCGACCACCAACACCACCACGATGACGGTCGCCAGCAGCCAGACTGCTGCACGCCGGGCGCGGAATGCGTCGCTGCGCAGGTCTTCATAGCGGTCCACGCGCGCTTCGATCCCCGGAATGCGCAAAGTGCCGAAAACCTGCTCGAGCGCCGCGGGCAGGGCAGCATGGACTTCGTCGATGCGCGCCGGGTCGGCCAGCACGGCGTAATTGATCACGGGGGTGGACTGGATGCGCGCCGGCAGCAGGATCGAAAACTGCGCCTGGCCATCGTCCAGCTCGCCGAGCTGGTAGCGCAGCAGCCTGCGCACCACGCCAACCACCACCAGATGACTGTCGCCCCCGGTCTGATCCAGGCGTTGGCCGAGCACATTGCCGTCGGGAAAGAAGAAGCGGGCCAAGGCCTGGGTAAGGATCACCGGCGTTCCGGGCGGGATGTCCACGCCTTGATCGGCCAGGTCCACCGTGGCGCGTTCATCCGGCTGGAAATCCCGCCCCTGGATCAGCTCCAGCCCGAGTGCACCAACCAGTCCATCGCCGGCATATCCACTGGACATGGCGGTGGCACCGGTGGGGCCACGCAGGCCGAGGACGAATGACAGGGTCTGTTTCATTGGCAGGCCCATCGCGGGGGCCGCCTCCTCCACGCCCGGGATCGCCCGCAGCGCTTGCTGCCCGCTGCGGATGTCGGCCTCATTTCAGTTGCCGCTGCGGGCGACGAGATTGTCGACCAGAAGCAGGCGGCCGCGCGGAATCCCGTCGTCCAGCAGCAGCGGAGCTGCTTGGCGCTGGAGCAGGAACACCGCGTTGGTGAGGATGGCGCAGGCCACGGCAACCTGCAGTGCCACCAGCCAGGGCATGAGCGGACGGCGCCGCAGCGCGGTCAGGATCTGTCGGATCGGGGGCATCGGCATCAATTCCTCAAAGGCTCTTGACCTGCAATACCGGCTCGATCCTGGCAGCGCGCAGTGCAGGCAACACTCCCACCAGCAGGCCGGTGGCGACGGAGAGCGCACAAAGGACCAGGAACAGCCGCGGATCAAAACGGGCCAGATCGGTATATCCGTGGTCCTGCAGGCGGATGAGCCACAGGCCGAACAGGGTCAAAGGCAGCGCCAACAGTCCGCCCAGCAGTCCGATGGCGCCGGCCTCCACAAGGCACTGCACCATCACCGAACGGCGCGGGGCGCCAAGCACGCGGCGCACGCCCAATTCATTGCTGCGGCGCAGGAACCGGGCTGCAAGCATCCCGGCCACGTTGACCATGCACAGCGCCAGCAAACCGCCGGCCAGCCACAGATTCAGACGCACGCTGTCCGGGACGACCCGGTTGGCAGACAACCATGCCTGGACGCTGTCCAGACGGCTGGCCGGTGGGCGTTCGAACACTCCGGCTTCATGGCGCGCACGGGCGTAGGCGGCCAGCGCATCCGAGTAGGCAGCGCGCACGGGTGGATCGGGCAGCTCGGTCCACAGCGCCAGCCAGCGGCATGCCTGCAGATTGACCGTGTCAAAACCGTAGCCACCCATGAAGGTGCTGTCGCAATCGCGCGTGCTCAGCGGCGCTACGCCCGCATCCAGTGCCGCACGCAGGGGCACGAATACAGAGTCCGCCCTGGCTCCCCAAGCCAGCTGGCCCGGTGCAAGGAAATGGAAGCGGGGCTGTGGCTCCCATTCGCCGCTGATGCCCACGATATGAAACAGCGTCGAACCGATGCGCACTTCCCGGCCGAGCGCGTCGTCGCCACCGAACATCGCAGCTGCGGTTTCTTTTGCCAGAATCACCACCGGCGTCCCGTCGCGCCCCTCCTGTTCGGTCCAGAACCGCCCGCGGTGCAAGGGGACTCCGAACATGGACGGCATTGGCCCTTCCGCCAGTACTGCCATTGTGCTGTGGCTATGAGTACCGTCCGGAACGGACATGGTGAGCAGAGTCGACACGAGGGCCGTTTGCCGCACCTGCGGCTGCAGGGCCATCATGGCTTCGGCATCGCCCAGCTTCCACAGGAACGGCCATTCGTTTTCCGCCGGCTCCTCAGCCTCGCGACTGGTGGGTGCCAGCCGCGAATCCACCCATGCCTGATACAGGTGTTCGCTGATTCCCGGCAAAGGGTTGGAAGAGAGCATCGCGAGCAGGGTCAGCATGCTCATCACCGCGGACAGACCCAGGGCCAGCAGCAGCACCGCCAGCGTCGTGGTACGGGGGTGGCGGCGCAGGCCCCGGAATCCGAGATCGACGGCGTATCGCAAGGCTTCTGCTCCTAAGCGCTGCGGGTGGCAATGGCCGGCGGTACGGCTGCCGCGCGCCGGGCGGGGCCGAGCACCGCGGCCTGGCCCAGCAGCCACAATACGATGGCGCCGGCGGGCAGGTAGTACAGCGGCAGTCGCGGCAATTCGTAGCGTCCCATCAGGTACTGGTTGAGCGCGAAAGCCAGCAGCATGCCCAGGGCGATGCCGACCGTGGCCAGCAGGAAGTTCTCCACCTGGAAGTAGCGCAGGATCTGCTGCCGGGTGGCGCCCAGCGCGCGGCGGATGCCGATCTGCCGGGTGCGCTGCTGCACCCAGAAGCTTGCCAGGCCGACGATGCCCAGCGCGGTCACTACCAGCAGGGCCATGCACACCACCGCCAGCAGCCAGACCATGGTGCGGTCCTGGGCGTAAAAGTCGGAGCGGATTTCCTCAAAGGTCTGCTGCTGCAGGATGATGCGGCCGCTGGAGTTGGCGTTCAGCGCCGCCACTACCGCCTCCATCACTTCCTGGCGGCGCTCGGGGGTGGTGCGCACCAAGTAGTTGCCGCCCACGGTGTAGGGCGATTCAATCGGCAACACCATGGAGTAGCCGGTGTCTCCGTCCATCCGGTTGGGCCGGGCCAGGCGCTCCACCACGCCCACCACCCGCACCGGCTCGTCCAGCAGGTAGATGTCGCGGCCCACGGCCTCTTCTCCGGGGAAGGCGCGTTCGGCGAATTCGCGGCTGATCAGCATCGACGACAGCTTCAGGCCCTGGAACCCCTGGGCTTCATCGAACGGCACGAAAGCATCAGCAGGCAGCGCGGACCCGGACACGACGCGGGCACCCAGCGTGTCGAGCAGCGCCGGCCCGCCCATGTACATGGTGGCGTTGAGCGTGGGCTGCTCCTGGTCCGGCGTGAGGTTGACCGAGGTGTTCCAGGACGAGCGGCCAAGCGGCACCTGATTGGCCGTTGACGCGGCGATCACTCCCGGGATGGCGCGGATGGCGGCGAGGTCCTCGCGCGTCAGCGCCAGCGGATTGGCGTTGCGGCCAATGCCGGTCACCTCCACCCGGATCAGGCCGGACTCGTCCACCCCGGTGGGCGTACGCAGGTTCTGCACCCGCTCGGAGATCAGGAACACGGCGTTGCTCACGATCGCGCAGGTCAGCGCGATCTGCAGAGCGATCAGCGCGGCCGCGGTCTTGTGCCGACGCAGGCTGGAAAGAATGGGTCTGATATCCATGGCGGACTCCGTGGTGCAAGCGTCGGGGGTGTAGCCCGACCTACTGGCTTTTGAGTTGGATGGCGGGGGTGACCTGCGTGGCGCGCCAGGCAGGCAGCAAGCCGGCAAGCAGGCTGGCGATCAGGGCCAGGGCGAAGGTGAGCAGCAGCATGGGTGGGTTGAAGTGCGCCAGCTCCGCGTAGGACGCCGCCTGCTGGCGCACCGCCCACAGCCCGAGTGCCGCCAGACCCAGGCCCAGCACGCCGCCGGCCAGGCCGATGGTGCCGGCCTCCACCAGGTACTGGACGAAGATCTCCCGCCGCGAGGCGCCCAGCGCCCGACGCACACCGATCTCTCCCGAGCGTCGCAGGAACTTGGCCAGCAGCAGGCCCACGGTGTTGACCAGGCACACCAGCAGGAAGCCGAACGCCAGCCATACCTGCAGGCGCACATCGCCCGGCACCACCCCGTTGTAGTCCATCCACTGCATCAGGTTGCGCAGGCGGACCTTGGGCGGCAGCTCGAAGCGCCCAGCGGCACGCTGCTGCTCCGAGTAATTGGCCAGGTAGCGCTCGTAGTCGGCCACCTTGGCCGGGGTATCCAGCTGCACCCAGTACTGGATCCACAGGCAGCTGGCGCCCAGGTCCACGTCGCGCTGCCCTTCATCGCGGGCGCGGTAGCAGTTCATGTTGCCGCTGCGCGCCATGTCCAGTTCGCGCGAGGTGGAAAACGGCAGGAACACCTGCTCCACCTCGCCGTAGGTGTCCGAGTACATGTCGTAGAACTTGGGCGCCGGTCGCCACCCGTCCAGCACCCCGGCCACGCGGAAAGAGACCTGGTCCAGCTGCACCGTCCGGCCCACGCTGTCTTCGCCGCCGAACAGCTTTTCGTTGAGATCGCTGGAGATCACCGCCACCCGCGCCCGCTGCTCGTCGGCGGCGCCGTCCCAGCCGCTGCCGTAGCGGAAGGGGGTGTCAAACATGGGGAAGAAATCGGTTGTGGTGTAGCGCGCGTCGGCGAAGAACGGATCCACCCCGGCCACTTCCGGCTCGATCGCCACGTTGCCGCCGGTCATCATCGCCTGGCGGTCGCCTCGCGCCTCGCGCAGCAGGGCCTCAGCGTCGTAGCGGGTCAGCTGGTCCGGCGGCTCCGGATCGGTGGTGTTGGCTTGGCCCGGGTCGATCTGCGGATAGAATAACGCGTGGCTTTTGCCAGGCAGCGGATCGCCCGACAGCACGGTGAACACGGTCAGCGTGGTCATCGACGCGCCGATGCCCAGCGCGATCGCCAGCACCATCAGCGCGGTCAGCACCTTGTTGCGCTTGAAGCTGCGCAGGGCGAGGTTGAAGTAGTAGGCGAGCATGTCGGGTCTCCTACGCGATAACAGGCTGGATCAGCGGCGTGGCGCGCTCCACATCGGTGGCCACGCCGTCGACGATGTGCACGTTGCGCTGCGCACGCGCGGACAGCTCCGGGTCGTGGGTGACCATGACCACGGTGGTGCCCTGGGCGTTGATGTCTTCCAGCAGCTCCATCACGCTGCGCGCCATCTGCGAATCCAGGTTGCCGGTGGGCTCATCCGCCAGCAGCAGGCGCGGGCTGCCGGCCAGGGCGCGGGCGATCGCCGCGCGCTGCTGCTGCCCGCCGGAGAGCTCGTTGGGATAGTGCTTCATGCGCGAGCCCAGACCCACCAGGCCCAGCGAGTCCTCGATCCGCAGCTTGCGCTCGGCTGCCGGCATGCCGCGGTAGCGCAGCGGCACGTCGACGTTGTCGAACAGGTTCAGGTCCGGGATCAGGTTGAAGCTCTGGAAGATGAAGCCGATCTTCTCGTTGCGCAGGCGCGAGCGGGCGTTGTCGTTGAGGCCTTTCACGTCGACGCCGTCGAGCCGGTAGTCGCCGCCGGTGAAAGTTTCAAGCAGGCCGGCGATGTTGAGGAAGGTGGTCTTGCCCGAGCCGGAGGGGCCGGTGACGGCGACGAACTCGCCCTCCTTCACGTGCAGGTCGAGCGCACGCAGGGCGTGGGTTTCAACCAGTTCGGTGCGGTAGACCTTGGAAACAGCTTGCATCTGCAACATGGCGTGGATCCTGTTTGGAAAATGGGGTTCTGGTTTCAGCTGTGGCAGGTGGTCAGGTCATTGCCCGGAGATGCGGACCCGGTCGGCGCTGTCGAACTGGTCGGTGCCGGAGACCACGATCCGCTCGCCCTCACCCAGACCCTCGGTGATCTCCACCGCGTTCAGGCTGACCGCGCCGGTGACGATCGGCCGGCGCTCGGCGCGGCTGCCGTCGACCACGTAGGCGAAGCGGCCGCCGTCCTGTTCCAGGAACGGACCGCGCTCGACCATCAGCACGTCTTCGCGGCTGTCGAGCAGGATCCGCACCGACAGGCGCTGGTTCTGGCGCAGGCCCGGCGGCTGCTCATCGGTGAAGCGCACCCGTGCGGCGACTTCGCCGTTGACCACCTCCGGCGACACGGCGGACACCCCGGCGGCGTAGGTCTGGTTGGCGCTGCGCACTTCGGCCGGCATGCCGATGCCCAAGTCGCGCGCAAAACTTTCCGGCACCCGGATCTCCACTTCGAATTCGGACAGATCCACCACCGTCAGCACCGGCGCGTTGGTGGCCACGTTGCTGCGCTGGTCCACCTGTACCTGGCCCACCTGTCCTTCGAACGGCGAGCGCAGGGTGAGCGCATCCACCTGGCGCTGGATCTCGCCGACCACCGCGCGCTGGCGCTCGGCCAGCAGCTGGCGGTTGCGCGTGTCCAGCCCCGAGCCCTGTCCCTGCAGGTTGAAGTCCTCATGGGCGGACTCCAGCCCGATCTCGGAGTTCTTCAGCCTGTCCCGCGCCCGGGCCAGGTCGACCTCGGCCACCGCGCCGCCTTCGAACGCGCGCTCGTAGCGTTCGACATCGCGCTGGGCGGCGACCCGTTCCACTTCCGCCTGCTCCACCAGCTTGCGGGCGTTGGATCGCACCATGCGTGCGTCCAGCCCCGCACGATCGGCTTCGGCTTCCAGGCTGGCCAGGGTGGACTGCTCCTGCACCAGCTGGCTGCGCAGTTCCGGGCTGTCGATCTCGGCCAGCGGCTGGCCTTCCTCCACCCGGTCACCCGCCACCACGTGCAGGGTGACGGTACCGCCGGCGATCGCGTACAGGGTCGGGCTGTTGGCGGAAATCACCCGGCCATCGGCGGAGATATCGCGCACCAGATCGCCGCGCACCACCTCCGCCACGCGGACGCGGGAGCCGTCGTAGGAGCGGCCCCCACCGCTCCAGGCCGAGATCGTCCATGCCAGTACCACCATCAGCGCCACGCCCGCGGTGGCTGGCAGCAGCCAGCGACGCAGGCGCCGCTGGCGCGCGGAGGTGTCAGCCAGGGTCTGGTCCTGGGCGGAGGTGTCGCGGATCTGGCCGGGCCGGGATGCAGGTGACATCGGCAGTCTCAGTTGCCGATCCGGAAGCGCTGGGCCGTCACGGTCGGGGTCAGGTAATGGTGCTGCAGGGGCCGGGGGACGAGCAGGTTGGCGGCGTGGCCGGCATCAAAGTCCGACAGGGACAGATCCAGATCGGAGATGCGCGGAACGACGGCCTCGGCGAATTGATGTGCCGTCCAGCTGGGGGGAAAGGGGGCGGAGGGGATGGCGTTCATGGCTGCTCCGGGGAAGGCAGGGCGGTGGGGGCTGGGTCATTGGTCTTGCACTTGGGATAAAGCAGGAAGCGTGCCAACTTGTAACCAATTGATTTCAAAGTGCCTTGCGATCTTTTGCCGATGTCCGAACACCGTCCGGACGTGTCCGCCCGGACGCCGCCAGTTACACTGGACAGCTTGAAGACAAGGAGTTGCTTCCCCATGTGCGGAATTGTCGGTGCGATCGCAGATCGTGATGTGGTTCCCGTTTTGATCGAAGGCCTGAAGCGGCTGGAATACCGCGGCTACGATTCGGCCGGCATTGCCGTGTCCGGGGAGGCGGGGCTGCGCCGGGTGCGTCGCACGGGCCGGGTGGTGGAGATGGAAGAGGCCGCCAATGGCGAGCAGCTGCAAGCTACCCAGGGCATCGGCCACACCCGCTGGGCCACCCATGGCGGGGTCACCGAAAGCAACGCGCATCCGCACATCAGCCATGGCGTGGCGCTGGTGCACAACGGCATCATCGAAAACCACGAAGCACAGCGCGAGCGGCTTGAGGCGCTGGGCTACACCTTCGAGTCGCAGACCGATACCGAGGTCATCGCCCATCTCATCCACCATCACCAGAGCGGTGGCAAGGATCTGCTGGCGGCGCTGCAGGCGGCGGTCGAGGAACTGAAGGGGGCATTTGCGCTGGCGGTGATCAGCCGTGACGACCCCGATCGCATCGTCTGCGCCCGCATGGGCTGCCCGCTGCTGATCGGCCTGGGCGAGGGCGAGAACTTCATCGCTTCCGACGTCTCGGCCATCGTGCAGGCGACGCGGCGGGTGATCTTCCTGGAGGAAGGTGATACCGCCGAGGTCTCGCGCGAAGGCGTGCGCGTCTACGACGGTAGCGGCGCTCCGGTCGAGCGCGAAGAGCACCTGTCCGATGTGTCGCTGGCATCGCTCGAGCTCGGCCCCTACACGCACTACATGCAGAAGGAGATCCACGAGCAGCCGCGCGCGCTGAGCGACACCATTGAGGCGATCATCGATGCCGGCTCATTCGTGCCCGAACTGTTCGGTGCCGATGCTGTCGATGTGCTCAAGGACGTTGAAGGGGTGAAGATCCTCGCCTGCGGCACCAGCTATTACGCCGGTTCGGTGGCGCGCTACTGGATCGAGGACATCGCCGGCCTGCCGTGCAGCGTGGAGATTGCCAGCGAATACCGCTACCGCAATGCGGTGGCCAACCCGAAGCACCTGGTGGTCACCATCTCCCAGTCGGGCGAAACGCTCGACACCATGGAAGCGCTCAAATACGCCAAGTCACTGGGTCATGAACGCACCCTGTCGATCTGCAACGTGCCCGAGAGCAGCATCCCGCGCGCCAGCCGGCTGGTGTTCTTTACCCGCGCCGGGGCCGAGATCGGCGTGGCCTCCACCAAGGCCTTCACTACCCAGCTGGTCGCGCTGTTCGCGCTGGCCGTGACCCTGGCCAAGCTGAAGGGACGGCTGCCGGAAGACAAGGAGGCCGCGTACCTGGAAGACCTGCGCCACCTGCCCGGCAGCGTGCAGCACGCGCTGAACCTTGAGCCGCAGATCAGCCGCTGGTCGGAGCGCTTCGCCCCGCGTGACCACGCGCTGTTCCTCGGCCGCGGCGTGCATTACCCGATTGCGCTGGAAGGCGCGCTCAAGCTCAAGGAAATCTCCTACATCCACGCCGAGGCCTACCCGGCGGGCGAGCTCAAGCACGGCCCGCTGGCGCTGGTGGACGACAAGATGCCGGTCGTGGTGATCGCGCCCAACGACAGCCTGCTGGAAAAAGTGAAATCCAACATCCAGGAAGTGCGCGCGCGCGGCGGCCAGATGTACGTGTTCACCGACCAGGACAGCCAGTTCGGCGAATCCGAAGGCGTGCACGTGATCCGCACCCCGCGCCATGTCGGCGTGCTCAGCCCGATCGTGCACACCATCCCGGTGCAGCTGCTGGCGTATCACACGGCATTGGCCCGTGGCACCGATGTGGACAAGCCGAGGAACCTGGCCAAGAGCGTGACCGTGGAGTAGTGCGGTGCACGCTCAGGTGGTTGAAATGGAGTGTCGGCGGTCGCTAGAACTCAGGGCGGAGTTCCACGCTCTGAGTTGAGGGGGCGTCCTGGCTGGTTTGCGAGGGTATTGGGCACCGTCCAATTTTTGCTGCGTGTAACCTGAAACAGTTTTGGTTGCAGCTTGGTCGGGCATCTCACATGTCGCGCTAACACCGGAATTAAGCCGCGCCGCGAAGCGGCGCCGGTCTGAACTAATTGTTATATGTCACGCCTTTGCCTTTCGTGGACGGTTCTTTAGAGGTACACCACCTAATTTTGCACATCCACTATCCATAAGCCTGACGAACTCTCGAGCATCATTGAAGTAGTTACGGAATGCCGTTCTTACTTCCTCGCTGGAATCAGCGCGAACGAGAACTATGTCGCTATTAGGCATCTTTTTCTCTAGCTCAAATAGCTCCCGAAGAGCATCTGTTGCATCCCTGAAGCTCTTTACGGTTAGCTCTCCATCTGGGCTGAAAATCAAAATGCTGTTCTTTTTGTCTGAAATGTCACTTTTTGCCTGGTGGAGTCCGCGCAGAGTCTGCATAAGACCTAGTTCGCCATCCAAACTCAGAAACCCTTCCAGTATTTCTCGATCCGTCAATTCGGGATAAGGACCTCTCAATCCCTCGTGAGCTCTTGCAAGAATCTCACTAGCGTAAGCCATTGCTAGATGGTAGCGCTCGTCGCCTTTTTCAAATTTAGGCTGGCTTTCCGTGACGAATCCGACGACCTCGACCGCAGTTGCCCATGCGTGCTGAACTGGCGTTCGATATTGAATTTCAATGTACAGGCCTTTCAATCCTTTCCCAGATTCGGAATTGACGTCGTATTCATAGACGTCGTGAATCCCGCGGTATCCGGTACTCTTAGGATGAGCAATGTAATCGTATTTAGACGGATCATTGCGCATCTTGTGATTAAATCTAGCCTTATGAAATTTGTCCCTAAATCTGTTTAGGTCTTTGATGTTCTTAAAGATTAATCTGCAGCCAGCAACGTCATCCATTCGCGCCAACTGCATTCCAGGCAGTCGCTGTAACTTGTCGAATATTGTGTTCTTGCGCTTGTGTCGCTGAGCGACAACGACGTTTTTCCCGCGTAGCCGGCCTCGCAGAAGCGCTTGGAAGGTGTTTAAAACAGCTCGATGTGCAGCTCGCCAATCCTCGATCACGGCTAGGTCTTCGGCGGTCATTGTGCCGCTCCGTACCGCATTGCCTGCACGACTGACGCGAGATTTAGAGCCTCCAGGATACGTTTTATCAATCACCGCAAAGCCCCCAATGACATATAACTCTTGAATTAAGCCGAGCCGCGAAGCGGCTTCGGCTTGAACGAAATGTTATACGTCACTCTTCGCCCGGCGGCGTATTAGTGGGGTTGTCGCCTTGGCTCGTGGGTTGGTATCCACCTTGCACGGGATCGCGCACCGGCTCCGTCGTTCTGGGTTGATAGCCCCGCTCCTCTACTTCGGGACGGTACCCTTCATTACTTGGCTTGAATTTATCAGGCATCACGCTCTCCTATTCTCTGAACTCTATGTGGGATATGTCACTTCCGACGACGAGCACACCGGCTGTCCTCGCTATTGGCCTAACGAACTCACCCTTTTCGCCTAAGACCCAAGTCTCTTCCAAGTAGATCTGTTCCTCAGCAGGCGAACTAGAACTGAAAGATTTGTGAGCGTATCTCCCAGCAATCACTTTTCCATCCTTCAAAATGACCTTGACCCAGTATGGCCTGCGCTGCTGGAAGACAAAATCCCAAGGCTTTGCGGTCGGGTGCGGCGCATTTCGCTGGAAAAAATCTCTTGTCCGAATGAACTTCCATACAACCACCCACAGGATGGGCGCAACAAGTAGAACGCAAAAGTAGAAAAGGTAGTAGAAGAACGGCGCGCTTGTTTTGATTGGGCTCGCTTCGATCAGAACGATCGGTAATCCCCCCATTTTTAGCGGACACCAAAAGTGGAGCTAAGCAGCAAGTGCGAGTTTTTGCTTCGGG